>JBEVMZ010000192.1:0-6277 GCA_040508335.1 Sphingobium sp. | reverse complement strand
GGCGGCTATTACGGCCGGCTGAGCAACGCGGCAGTGCGCCAGTTCCTTGCGTTCACCGCCGCGAAATGGCGCAATGCCGCCGTGCCGGGGCAGCGCGACGGCAAGTCTACCGCCATTTCGCACCTGATCGCGCTCCGCCCCCGTCCGGTGCCCAAGCGTCGCGGCAAGCGCATCTATCTTCAGGCCTCGCCCCATCATCTCGACGATCATGAACAGGTCGGCGCGATCCTGCGGGCGGAGGGCGCGGCGATGGTGACATTGGTGCACGACGTGATCCCGCTGTCGCACCCGGAATTCGCACGGCCGCAAGGGGCCGAAGAGCATCGCAAGCGGGTGCGCGCGATCGACAGTCATTCGATCGGGATCATCGGCAATAGTCAGGCGACGCTCGATGCGCTCGAGCCGCATCTTTCGAAGGGGCTGTCCGACCGGCATGTGCGGGTGGCGCATTTCGGAGCCGACCCCGCCGACATTTTCGAGGCGCGCCATTATGCGGCGCCCGCGCGGCCCTATTTCGTCTATATCGCGACGATCGAGCCGCGAAAAAACCATCTGCTGCTGCTCAACATCTGGCGGCGACTGGTCGAGGAGCTGGGCGACGGGGCGCCGATGCTGATGCTGATCGGGCGGCGTGGCTGGGAAAATGAGAATGTCATCGACATGCTCGAGCGTGCCGAGGCGCTGCGTGGCCATGTGGTCGAAACCGGCGGCTTGTCCGATCCTGAAATGGCGGAGTTGATCGCCGGGGCGCGGGCGATGCTGATGCCCTCCTTCGCCGAGGGGTTCGGCATGCCGGTCGTCGAAGCACTGGCGGCGGGCGCGCCGGTGATTTGCAGTGATATTGCGGCGCATCGGGAGGTCGGCGGTGATGCGCCCGATTATCTCGATCCGCTCGACGGCATGGGGTGGATGCAGGCGATCAAGGCTTACAGCCTGGACGATTCGCCCGAGCGCGCGGCGCAGCTTGCGCGGCTGGCGGTGTGGCACGCGCCGACCTGGCACGCTTATTTCGACATCGTAACAGACCTGCTCGATGAGGTAGCGGCGTCGGCCGCCTGACGCTGTGCGCAGCCAGCCGCTTCCCTTTTTGCGATCGCCGCCCTTCCCGGGGATTAAACCCGGCGATGCGGCGGTCAGCACCGTTGGCGGTGACGCGAACGGGCAGAAGATTGACGATGCATTGATCGAGGCGATCACGCTGGCGCGGGTCGGGGGGACATTCTGGGGCCGACAGGTCAAGGGGATCAAGCTGGTCGTCGGCGCCGGGATCAGTCCGCCCGCATCCATGACCGAGGGATTGGCGCGCGACGAGATCGGCGTGCTGGCGGCACGCAGCGCATGGACCGGCGGACGGGTTCTGCCAGCGGCGTGCGACCCCTGGACGCTGGCCGAGGAGGCCGAGGCGATTTGCGCCGCGCCGGATGACGAAATTGCGCTGGTGGCGGCGATGCTGGGTAAGGCGGTGCATGGGGCGGATGGCGCGTTGCTCGACCCGGTCGGCCTGCGCGCTGCGTTGGCCAGGCGGCTTGCAGACGCGGTCTATCGCGACTGTCACAGCGGCGCGGCCGCCGACGCGGCGCGGGTCGTGGCGATCCTTGCAGACTGGCGACGCACGATCGACGCGAACAAGGGGCTGGCGGCGGCGAGCGGCATGGCTTTCTGGAAGCGGGCGGTCATGCGGCATTTCCTGTGGGACGGCGAACGGTCGCCACCCTTTCTCAAGGCGGAGCGGGGACTGGCGAAGGCGGCGACCAAGGGCGGCGCGCTGGCGATCTGGCCTTCCCGCGTGCCGCCGTCGACGATCATGCAGGCAGCAGCGAAGGGCGCGCCGGTCGCGCGGGTGGAGGATGGGTTTCTGCGCTCGCGCGGTCTGGGCGCGGCGTTGCATCCGCCAGGCTCCGTCGTGGTCGATCGCACGGGCCTCTATTATGATGCCACCCGGCCAAGCGATCTGGAGCGGTTGCTCGCAACCCACGAATTTTCCGATGCTCTGGTGGAAAGGGCGGCCCGATTGCGCGCACGCATCTGCGCGACGGGCGTCAGCAAATATGGTGCGCAGGGAGCGGATCTTCTGACCCTGCCCAAGGGACGGCGGACCGTCCTTGCGGTCGGGCAGGTCGATGATGACCTGTCGGTGAAGCTGGGCGGCGCGGGGGTAGGGGGCAATCGCGACTTCCTCGCGCGCGTGCGGCAGGCGGAGCCCGATGCCTGGATCGTCTACCGCCCCCATCCCGACGTCCAGGCTGGGCACCGGCGCGGGCATATGAGCCGGGCCGAGATGCTGCGCCATGCCGACGCGGTGGACAGCGGCAGCGCGCTGATGCCGCTCGTCGAGCGGGTCGATGCGGTGCATGTCCTCTCCTCGCTCACCGGCTTTGAGGCGCTGATGCGCGGACGCGCGGTGACGGTGCATGGGCAGCCCTTCTACGCCGGCTGGGGCCTGACCCGCGATCTCGCGCCGCCTTGCCCACGCCGGGGCCGCGCGCTCGACCTCGATCAGCTTGTCGCTGCCGCGCTCATCCTCTATCCCCGCTATCTTGACCCGATGACCCATTTATGGTGCGGGCCCGAAGAGATGATCGATCGCATGGCGAGCGGCGCGACGCCGCCCCTCACATGGTTGATCCGGATGCGCATGATGCAGGGGAAATTGCGGAGATTTATGACCGTTTCTGCCGAGTTTTTCCGTGGCTGAGTCCGACCAGAAAATATTCCTGTTCCTGCAAGGTCCCCATGGGCCTTTCTTTGCCATGCTGGGACAGGCTCTAGAGGCGCGGGGGCATCGTGCACTGCGCATCAACATCAATGGCGGCGACAAGATCGACTGGCCGGGCGACGCGACGGATTATCGCGGCACGTTCCGCAACTGGCCTTTGTTCTTCGACGATTTCATCGTCAATCACGGCGTTACCGACCTCATCCTCTATGGCGACTGCCGGCCTTATCATACGTCGGCGCATGGCATGGCGCAGCTGCGCGACATTCGCGTCCATGTGATGGAGGAGGGCTATATCCGGCCCGACTTCATGACGTTGCAGGACGAAGGCGTGAACGGCAATTCGCGCCTGCCGCTCGACCCGCAATGGTATCGCGATCAGGCGCAGACGCTGCCCGACATGGACGAACACGTCCCCGCGATCGCGTCGAGTTTCGAAGCGCGCGCGCGCAATACCATGCGCAACGGCATCGCGTCGGCGTTGATGCGCGCCTATTTCCCCTTCTACCGCACGCACCGCCCGCATAGCTTCATCGCCGAGTCGGCGGGCTGGTGCTACAAGCTGGTGACCCAAGGCCGGGGCGTGCGACGCACTCGAAAGACTTGGGAGCAGGTGCGGGGGCAGCGTTACTTTACCCTGCCGCTTCAGCTCAATTCCGACTATCAGATTCGTGTCCACTCGCCCTTCGGCGACATGCGCGCGGCGCTGCGCTTCGTGATCAAGAGCTTTGCGCTGCATGCGCCCGACGACGCGGTCCTGTTAGTCAAGCGGCATCCGCTCGATCCCGGCCTCGTCGGCTGGCAGCGGCTGACCGAGAAGCTGGCGGCGCGTTACGGCATAGCGGCGCGTGTCTTTTACCTCAGCGATGGCGACATAAGCGAGATCGTCGACGCGTCGGCCGGGGTGGTGACGGTCAACAGCACGGTCGGCACGCTTGCGCTCAACAGCGGAAAGCCGGTGATGGTGCTGGGCAGCGCGGTCTATCGTGTGCCGGGCATCGTCGACGAGGGGACGCTCGACGAATTCTGGACGTCGCCGCAGGCACCGGACATGGCGCTCTATGCCGCGTTCCGGCGTGTGCTGATGGACAAATGTCTGATCCGGGGCGGACTGCTGAGCCAGGAAGGGCTCGACTTGCTCGTCGCCAATGCTGTCGAGCGTCTGACTGCGCAGAGAGACGATACGGCGCAGGCTGTCGCGCATCTCCCACCCGCCGTCGCCTGCGAATAGCAGCGGCTTGGGCAGCGCCGATCATCCGGGGAGGGGCCTGCCGCTGATCGCCGACGGCGCAAGCGCGCAGGTCTATGCGCTGCCCGATGGGCGGGTGCTCAAATCCTTTCATGCCGCTGTGTCCGATGAGATGGTTGCACGGGAGGCGGTGGCCTCCTCGCTCGCAGGTTCCCTAGGCCTGCCTGCAGCGGGCGCGATCGCGCGGCTGGGCGCGGAACGGGTGACGGGGGAGGAGGGGCGCGGCCTTATTTTTCCGCGCATCGATGGTATGACGATGATGCGCGCGATTCGCGCTCGCCCATGGACTAGCGGCAAGCTGCTGAAGATGATGAGCGAATTGTTGGTCGCGACCCACCGTCATATGGCGACCGAACTGCGCCCGGTTACCCAAGTGCTCGCGACCGACATTCGTTACGGCCCAGCGCCGCTCGACCTGCAGGATGCGGTCTGCGCCTATCTCGATCGTCTGCCGCAGGGAAATGCGCTGCTGCATGGTGACTATCACCTCGGCAATATCATCATGAGCGCCCAAGGGCCGGTCATCATCGACTGGGCAAAGGCGGCGACGGGCGCCCCCGCCGCCGATCTTGCGCGCACGGAGATGCTGATGCGTTTCGGCCAAGGGGCGAGCGACGTGGCAACCAACCTGTGGCGTGACTGGGCGGCGTGGCGGCTGGTGCGCGATTATCTGCGCGGCGGCGCGGTGAGCGTGTCCGAACTTGCGGCATGGCGGCCGGTGGTGGCGGTCGCCTGGCTCCGGGCGCGCGCGCCGGTGCGGCAGGCGGCCTTCCTCGCATATTGCAATCGCGCGCTTGCCGATGCCGGACTGCCGGTGCTGCGCCTTCAATAAGCGATGGTGACGATCTCGCTGGTGAGACGCAGCAATTCGTCGCGATCATGGCTGACATAGAGAATCGGGATGGCGGTCAGCGCATGGAGTTGCGCAATCCGGTCCAAGATATCGTCGCGGCGCGCGCGGTCGAGGGAGGCGAGCGGTTCGTCCATCAGGAAGAAGGCTGGGCCGGACAGCAGGGCGCGGCCGATCGCGACCCGCTGCGCTTCGCCGCCCGAAAGCGTCGCGGGACGACGATCAAGCAACGTGGCCAGTCCGAGCAGATCGACCGTCGCCGCAAAATCGATGGCCGGGGCGCTTGCCCGCATCTCGCCATAGCGCAAATTCGCCTCCACGCTCATATGCGGGAACAGGCGGTCGTCCTGAAAGATATAACCGCAGCGGCGGCGAGGGACTGATAGGTCTAGCCGACCCTCGCTGTCGAACAGGATTGTGCCAGCCACGGCGATGCGCCCCCAATCGGGCTGGAGAAGACCTGCCACCATATTGAGGATCGACGTCTTGCCCGCCCCTGATGGCCCGAACAGTGCGACGATGCCGTTGTCGGAGCGCAGGTCGATGCCGATGCTGCGCTGCCCGAGCCTGCGCCGCACATGGATGTCAAAGGACATGGCCGCGTCCCTGCGGCGACGCGCGGCGCGTCAGCCATTCCGAGAGCAGCAGGGCGGCAAGGCACAGGGCGATCGAGAAGATAGCGAAGCGCGCGACGCTTGCCTCCCCGTCTGGCTGCTGCAAGCCGGCATAGATGGCGATGGGGAGTGTCCGGGTTTCGCCGGGGATATCCGAAACGAAGGTGATGGTCGCGCCGAATTCGCCGATAGAACGGGCGAAACCGAGCACAAGTCCGGTCAAGATACCGGGCAGGGCAAGCGGCAGCGAAATGGTGAAGAGCGTGCGGATGCGCCCTGCGCCCAGCGTCTGGGCCGCCTGTTCCAGCCGCCGGTCGACCGCCTCGATCGACAGGCGCATGGCGCGGATCATCAGCGGCGCGGCCATGATCGCGGCAGCCACCGCTGCGCCGGTCCAACGGAACAGCAGTGAGATGCCCAGCATGCGCTCCAGCCAGCCGCCAACCGGGCCGTTGGGACCGAGTAGCAGCAGAAGCAACCAGCCGGTGACGACCGGCGGCACGACAAGCGGCAGGTGGACGAGCGCGTCGAGCAGGATCTTGCCCGGAAACCGCCAGCGGGCCAGCGCCCAGGCGACAGCGAAGGCGAAGGGCAGGGTGAGGAGGACGGCCACAATGCTGACCCGGAGCGAAAGGCTGATGACCACCCATTCCTCGGGCGTGATGGCGCCGAGCGTCACGGCCAAATATGCGTCAAGGAGAGGGCGATGGTCAGGTGGCGGCGCTGCACGTCAGGCCGGGGTAAAGCCGTAGCGGCGGAAAATCGCCTGGCCCTTGGCCGACAGGAGGAAGCGGCGAAAAGCTTCGGCATCACGGTGGCGGCCCGCGCTCAATCGCGCGATGGGGTAG
>JBEVMZ010000117.1:0-13419 GCA_040508335.1 Sphingobium sp. | reverse complement strand
GCACGGTGCGCCATATCGACAGCGGCCAGCGTCTCGGTCAGCGTGCCGATCTGATTGACTTTCACCAGCAGCGAATTGGCTAGCCCCTTGCCGATGCCCATTTCGAGCCGCTTGGGATTGGTAACGAACAGGTCGTCGCCGACCAGCTGCACCGTGTTGCCGATCTTGTCGGTCAGCGCCTTCCAGCCTTCGAAATCATCCTCGCTCATGCCGTCCTCGATCGATTTGATCGGATAGTCGGCGCAAAGAGCCGCGAGATAGTCGGCCATCTCGACCGGGGAAAGCGACAGGCCTTCGCCGGAAATCTCATATTTGCCATTGCGGAAAAATTCGGTCGCGGCGCAATCCAGCGCCAGCACGACATCGTTGCCCGGCTTGTATCCGGCCTTTTCGACCGATTGCATAATGAAGTCGAGCGCGTCGCGGGTCGAAGCGAGATTGGGAGCAAAGCCGCCCTCGTCGCCTACCGCCGTCGCCAGCCCCTTGTCGTGCAGGCCCTTCTTGAGCGTGTGAAAGATTTCCGCGCCGATGCGCACCGCGTCGGCCAGGCTTTCCGCGCCGACCGGCATGACCATGAACTCCTGAAAGTCGATCGGATTGTCGGCATGTTCGCCGCCATTGATGATGTTCATCATCGGCACTGGCAACACATGCGCGTTGACGCCGCCGACATAACGGTAGAGCGGCAGCCCGCGCGCGTCGGCAGCGGCCTTGGCGACCGCAAGGCTCACGCCCAGGATCGAATTGGCGCCAAGACGGCTCTTATTCTCCGTACCGTCGAGGTCGATCATCGCCGCATCGACTTCGGCCTGATCTTCTGCGTCGAGCCCGATGATCTGTTCGGCAATTTCGTCGTTGACGGCGGCAACGGCGGCCAGCACGCCCTTGCCAAGATATTTGGTTGCGTCGCCGTCGCGCTTTTCCACCGCTTCATAAGCGCCGGTCGACGCGCCAGAGGGGACGGCGGCGCGGCCGAAGCTGCCATCTTCCAGCATCACGTCAACCTCGACCGTCGGATTGCCGCGGCTATCAAGAATCTGGCGAGCGTGAATGTCGAGAATAGCGGTCATGATGTCCCCTTTAAGGCTGCCATGCGGGCTGACGGATGGCCGCCCGCTTAGCCAGCCCCTCCCCTATTGGCAATGCGACGGCCGGCGTGACGAACAAAAATGCGGGTGGTAAAAGATGTAACGCATACGGAACTGTGTGGGCGACGAAGCATTGGTCCATCTATTCCAGTCGCCCCGGTCGGCGACACGAAAAGTCTGCGAGGAGACACCGACATGGCCAACACATCCGATACCCCCGACACCGGCGCCGTGGCGCAGGAGCCGCTGAAGGGCGCGACTTATGGCAGCAGCGCGGCTGCGGCCTCCGAGACGGCGGCTTATGGATCGAGCACAACCGGCGAGGCCAGCGAAGGCCTGGCCGCGAAGGTCGCCCCTCTCAAGGCGCAGGCTGAAAAGGCTGCCAAGGCAGCGAGCGAGAAGTTGCAGTCGGTCGACTGGCAAGCGCATGTCGAACCGTTGAAGGAACAGGCAGCATCCACTGCGCGCTCGGCTGCCGGCACTGCGAAGGGCGCGACCGGATCGGCGATGCAAAGCCTCTCGCGTCTCATCTCTGATACCGCGAGCACCGTCGACGCAAAGCTTGGGCCGCAATATGGCGATTATGCCCGGCAAGCGGCGCAGACCGTCGCCAATGCCGCCGATACGCTGGAAAGCAAGGATGTAGACGAACTGATGGACGAGGCGCGCGATTTCGTCCGCAAGAGCCCGGCCGTGGCGATCGGCGCGGCGGCGGTCGTCGGCTATGTGCTTATGCGCCTCGCCAAGGGGGCGAGCACGGAGGAAAGCTGAACGCGCGGCTGCAGCATTACCGACCAGGGTCGAGACCGGCGACCGATTTAACGATGACCCCCGAAGTCGGGGACGGAGGGCTATTTGATCGACCAACCCCCTGAGGCGTCGGAAACGCTGTGGACGCCCCTTGAAGCGGAGCGGGATGAGGGCGTTCGCGCCACCATTTCCCGCTTCGTCGCCGATGGACGCGCCTATGCTCAGGCGGAGGCAGAGCGACAGAAACTGCGCGCCACGATCGTCATGGGCGGCGTGCGCGATGCGCTGATCTTCGGGGTCGTCGCCCTGTTGCTGGCGGTCGCCGCCGTAATCGCCTTTCTCGTCGGGCTGATCATCACATTGACGCCGCTGATCGGACCCCTGGGGGCGACGGCAACCGTTGTGATCGTGACCTTTGCCATTGTCGCGATCCTGCTGGTTCTGGCGAAAAAACGGATTGTGCGCATGAAACAGGATATCGCCCAATGACCGCGCGGGGAGAATATCTCGCCGCCTGCGCGCGGGCAGAGGAGAAAAAGGCGCAGGCTCGCCGGAGCCTCGACCGGGCAAAGGCCCGCGTCAGGCCGGGGCGCCTCGTCAATGACGCAAAGGATGCGGCCGTCGGAAAGGCCAAGCATGCAGGCGAGCAGGTAAAGACCAGCGCAGCCGCGCATCCCTATGCGTTCGGTGCCGCTGCTGCGGCCTTTATCGCTTATCTGGCGCGCCGACCGCTTACCCAACTGATCAAGCGCACATATGCACGCGCATCGGACAGCATCAAGGAGACCTATCATGGCTGATATCCGCGCCCAGATCGATCGCGCTCGCGAAACCGCCGGCGACCTCGCCGAAGCGGCTTCCACCCGCATCAAGGACGGCACCGCCAAAAGTGGCGAACTGGTGAGCAAGAGCCGCGAAAAGATCGGCGACGCTTATGAGGACGCGCGTGACAAAACGCAGGACGTCGCCGCGCGCGCCAACCAGATTATTCAGGAACATCCGATCACCGCCGTCGCGGGTGCCGTTGCCGCGGGGGCGGTCATCGCCTGGCTGTTCCCCAAGGGCCGCAGGGCGCTGGGCGCTATTCCCGCCATCGCGACCAGCGCCGGCGCGCGGATCGTGGGGGCGGCAGCCGCTGCCAGCGCGGCCGCAGCTGAAGGCGCCGAAAATGCGGGCGAAGCGGCAAGCCGCGCCTATCGTTCAACGCTGGACGCCGCAGCCAGCGGCGCACACAGCGCCAGCGCCGCTGCCAGCCGCGCCTATCAGTCCGCTCGTGGCATCGCCGCAGACGGGACGGAAAGCGCAAAGACGATCACGCACGGCGCCTATCGGTCGACCCGCAAGGGGGCCGGCGAAGCGGCCGACGCGGTCGGCAGCGGCACATCGGACCTGGCGCATCGTGTGGCACGGCTCGCGGACGATCTCGTCTCGCTCGCCTCTACGAAAGCCGAAGCGCTAGGTGAAGCCGTCAAAGCGCGCCTACCCAAGGCCTGATCGCCACGCGATCAAACCCAATCGCTCAGCGCATTCGCCATGCTTGGAACCGTCCTGTTGCAATGATACAGGACGGTTCAACGCAACGGAGATTGATCGCACATGAGCAAATTGCACCTCGTCATGGGTGGCCGGGTCACCGACCCGCAAACTTTGGATTTCGAAGACCCTTCTAAGCTCGATCTGGTCGGGGTGTTCGAAGACTATAAATCCGCAGAGGATGCGTGGCGCGGCGCGGCGCAGCGGACGGTGGACGACGCGGCGATGAAATATGTCATCGTACATCTGCATCGCCTGCTGGAACCCGAGCTTCCCGAGGCAAATTAAGGCCGGCCCTGTCGGAAGGGTGAGGCCGCCTCCCCTTCCGGGCCGGGTCAATTCTTTAAAGGACAGGAAGACCGGCTGATTGGCAGGGGAGGTTCAGGAAACGGACCGGGGCCCGTTCCTGAACCGCCAGCGCAGCAGCGGCCGCGTCAGCAGCAGCCCTGCCATGAACCCGCCGATATGCGCGCCGATGGCGATGCGTCCCAGTTCGCTCGTGCCCCCTGCTGTCGCTATGCCGACCAGCAGTTGCAACCCCGTCCAAGCCGCGGCCAGCCATAAAATTCGCACGACGTTGGCCGAGAGGAAGCCGACACGCCGGACATTCTGCCGACTGTAGAGGAGCGCATATGTGCCCATGAGCGCCGACACTGCACCGCTCGCGCCGACCATGGGATCGGTCGATCCCGGATCGAACGCCCATTGAGTCAGGCAGGCGGCATAAGCGCCCGCCGCATATAGCAGGAGCGTAGCGCCCTTGTTGAGGACATGTTCCACCTGCCGCCCGCAAAACAGCAATATAAGTAGGTTGAAGCCGATATGCAGCCAGCCAGCATGGACAAGCGTGCAGCTGAGCGGCGTGAGCCAGGCGGGAACGGCGGAAAGCCCTTGGAGAAGCGCGGCGTCGCCGAGCCGAGCGGGTATGAAACCGGCCAACAGCGCGGCCTGATCGACCCTCCCGGTCGCGTAGATCATCACAAAGGACAGCGCCGTTGCGGCAGCCAGCCCGTTGACCATCTGTCCAGCCGGCAGCTTCACAGCGGACAGCCCTTTCGCCTATCAACGCCCACCAGGGCCGGAGGGTATGCGCACGCTATGACAGGCATAGCCGGATCATCGGACGGGCGACGATCTGGGGCCACCTGTCAGATGAACTCGATCTTGTCGATCAGGTAGAATTTGTCCCCAGCAGGCACGGAGACTTCGACTTCCTCGCCTGCCTGACGCCCGATCAGGGCGCGGCCAAGCGGGCTAGAATAGCTGATCATGCCGGACTTGGCATCCGCTTCGGCATGGCCGACGATCTGGTAGCGGACCGGCTTGTCATCCTCGTCCAGCAGCGTGACGGTGGCGCCGAACACCACCTTGTCGCCCGACAGGGTCGTGGGGTCGATCACCTGCGATCGGGACAGCTTGTCCTCAAGGTCGGCTATCGTCGCCTCGACCTGGCCCTGCCGTTCCTTCGCGGCGTGATATTCGGCATTTTCCGAAAGGTCGCCATGCGCGCGCGCTTCCTCGATCGCATCCACGATCAGGGGGCGCTCAATCTTGAGCTCGCGAAGCTGCGCGTTGAGCTTGTCATAGCCCATCTGCAACATCGGCATCCTCTCAACGGTCGCCATCTGCAAATCCTTCGTCAAATCTTCCCTTTGGCCGCCCCGGTCATCGAGGCCACCCGCAACGCAAATCCTGATACAAGGGGTTTAGCCGTGCGATCGCGGATAATAGGACTGAAGGGGCCGCACTTCAAGGGCTTGGCCACGCAGGGCTTCGATCGCATCGGCTGCAGCGACGCTCGCCGCCGCCGTAGTAAAGCTCGCCACCTTCTGCCGTAGCGCACTGACACGGATCGCCTGGCTGTCTTTTAGAGACTGCCAACCTTCGGTCGTGTTGAAGATCAGGGAGACCTCACCATCGGTGATGCGATCGACGATGTGGGGGCGCCCCTGCGCCACCTTGTTTACCGTCTCGACCGGCAGGCCGCTTTCGGACAGGTAGCGCGCCGTCCCGGTGGTAGCGATCAGTGAAAAGCCCATGTCGACCAGCTTGCGCGCGGCCGGCAGGATGACCGGCTTGTCACTTTCCTTGACCGAGATGAACACCGTCCCGCCCTGGGGGAGGATGGTGCCCGCGCCGATCTGCGATTTGGCGAAGGCCATGGCGAAATTGCTGTCGATTCCCATGACTTCGCCAGTGCTCTTCATTTCCGGCGAAAGAACCGGATCGACGCCGGGGAAGCGCGCGAAGGGGAATACGGCTTCCTTCACCGCGACATGCGAAATGGCGTTACGGTCGATTTTGGGCAAGGCCGCCAGCTTCTCGCCTGCCATCACCCGCGCCGCGATCTTGGCGATGGGGGTGCCGATCGCCTTGGCGACGAAGGGCACGGTGCGGCTGGCGCGCGGATTGACCTCGATCAGATAGACGACGCCGTCCTTGACCGCGAACTGGATGTTCATCAGGCCGCGCACACTGAGCGCTCGCGCCAATATGTCCGTCTGTCGCTCGATCTCCGCGATGACATCGTCGCCCAGGCTGTAGGGCGGGAGCGAGCAGGCGCTGTCACCGGAGTGGACGCCGGCTTCCTCGATATGCTGGAGCACGCCTGCCACGACGACATCATCGCCATCGCACAGCGCGTCGACGTCGACCTCGATCGCGTCGCGCAGAAATTGGTCGATCAGCACCGGAGAATCGCCCGACACTTGAACCGCCGTGGCGATATATTCCTCGAGCTGCGCCTGCCCATCGACAATCTCCATCGCCCGGCCGCCCAGCACATAGCTGGGGCGCATCAATACGGGATAGCCGATCCGGCTGGCGACCGCGATCGCCTCTTCCCGGCTGCGCGCGATGCCGTTGGCGGGCTGGCGCAGCTTGAGCTTGTCGACCAGCGCGGCGAAGCGTTCGCGATCCTCGGCCAGGTCGATGGCGTCGGGCGACGTGCCAAGGATAGGGATACCCGCATCCTCCAGCGCCTGCGCGAGCTTGAGCGGGGTCTGGCCACCGAACTGGACGATGACGCCGACCAGTTCCCCGTTCGTTTTCTCCAGCTCAAGGATTTCGAGAACGTCCTCGGCGGTCAGCGGCTCGAAATAGAGTCGGTCAGACGTGTCATAGTCTGTCGAAACGGTTTCAGGGTTACAATTGACCATGATCGTTTCGTAGCCGGCCTCCGCCAGCGAGAAGCAGGCATGGACGCAGCAATAGTCGAACTCGATCCCCTGCCCGATCCGGTTCGGCCCGCCGCCCAGGATCACGACCTTGCGCCGGTCGCTCGGCTGTGCCTCATTCTCGGCTTGTCCGAAGATCGGCGCTTCGTAAGTCGAATACATATAGGGCGTCTTGGCCGCGAATTCGGCGGCGCAGGTGTCGATGCGCTTGAATACGGGGCGCACACCCAGCTTATGGCGCAGCGCGCGGACTTCCTCTTCGGTGACACCGCCGGTCATCGCCTTGACGGCCTCGTGGATCAGGCCGGAGCCGCGCGCGATGCCGCGCTCCATGCCGCGCAGATTGGCTGACCGGAGCGCGAGATGGCCCAGACGCTTGTCGGAAAAGCCCATCGATTTCAGCCGCCGCATACCCTCGGCATCGCGCGGCAGGCCGTTTTCCAGCACTTCCGCTTCGGCTTCCACGATCTCCTTGATCCGTTCGAGGAACCAGGGATCATATTTGGCGACGGCGTGCACCTCTTCGACGCTCAGCCCCTCGCGCAATGCCTGCGCCGCGACGAGCAGGCGATCGGGCGTCGGCTGTGCGAGCGCCGCCATGATGTCGTCCCGCGCCGCGCCTTGCAGGTGGACGACCTCGTCAAAGCCGCAAAGACCGGTTTCCAAGCCGCGCAGCGCCTTTTGCATGGACTCATGGATATTACGGCCGATCGCCATAACCTCGCCCACCGACTTCATCGCAGTGCCGAGAAGAGGCTGCGAACCCTTGAATTTTTCAAAGGCAAAGCGCGGGATCTTGGTCACCACATAATCGATCGTCGGCTCGAAGCTTGCGGGCGTCACGCCGGTGATGTCATTTTCGATCTCGTCGAGCGTGTAGCCGACGGCCAGTTTGGCCGCGACCTTGGCGATCGGGAAGCCGGTCGCCTTCGACGCCAGCGCCGACGAGCGGCTGACGCGGGGGTTCATCTCGATCACGACAAGGCGGCCATCCTTGGGATTGACCGCGAACTGTACGTTGGAACCGCCTGTTTCCACGCCAATTTCACGCAGCACCGCGATGCTCGCGTTGCGCATGATCTGATATTCTTTGTCGGTCAGCGTCAGCGCCGGCGCTACGGTGATGGAATCGCCAGTATGCACGCCCATCGGATCGACATTCTCAATCGAGCAAATGATGATGCAATTGTCGTTGCGGTCGCGCACGACCTCCATCTCATATTCTTTCCAGCCGAGCAGCGATTCCTCGATCAGCACTTCGGTGGTCGGCGATGCGTCAAGCCCCTCGGCAACGATGCGCTTGAACTCCTCACGATTGTAAGCGACGCCGCCGCCCGTGCCGCCAAGCGTGAAGCTGGGGCGAATGATCGAGGGAAGCCCAGTAAATTCAAGCCCTTCGAGCGCTTCTTCCATAGTATGTGCTATGCGCGAACGCGCGCTTTCCAGCCCGATCTTGTCCATCGCATCACGAAATTTGAGGCGGTCCTCGGCCTTGTCGATCGCTTCGGCGTCCGCTCCGATCATCTTGACGCCATATTTTTCGAGCGTGCCGTCATTGAACAGTGCCAGGGCGGTGTTGAGCGCAGTCTGCCCGCCCATGGTGGGGAGCACCGCGTCGGGGCGTTCCTTCTCGATGATCTTGGCGACGATCTCGGGCGTGATCGGTTCTACATAGGTCGCGTCGGCAAATTCCGGGTCGGTCATGATCGTGGCCGGGTTGGAATTGACCAGGACGATGCGATAGCCCTCTTCCTTGAGCGCCTTGACCGCCTGCGTGCCCGAATAGTCGAACTCGCATGCCTGGCCGATGATGATCGGACCGGCACCGATGATGAGGATGGAGGAGATGTCGGTGCGTTTGGGCATTAGTTCGCCTCTGGCTGATGGTTGCGCGCAGGAGCGCGGAAGTTAGGTGGGGTCGCGATCAATGCACCGGCCCGGTGCGGGCTTCGCAGCCCCAGCCGTCATATTCGACGCCGCACAATATTTCGATCTGAAGGCATTTCTTCGTCAGCGCGCGGATCGACGCTTCATCGACGGCCTGCTCGCATTCGAGGAAAAGATAGAGTTCCCCATCATCGCCTTCCTCGCGGTCCAGTTCGACGAAACCGAACTGGCTGGCGAGGGTCAGGACGCGCTCGAAATCCTTTTCGCTGCCCTTGAAGCTGACATCGACGGCGCGAGGCAGGCGGGCGATATCGCCATTGTCAGCGAGGCTGGCGAGGACGGCCTTGTCCGCGTCCCACTCTTCTTCCAGGCGCGCGTCATCGACCGTGGGCAGATTGAGGCTCATGCTTTTTTCAATCCGTCGACAAAGCGCTTGAAGAGATAGAAACTATCCTGCGGCCCCGGCGACGCTTCGGGATGGTATTGCACCGAAAAGGCATTTTTATCCGTAAGTTCGATGCCGCAATTACTGCCATCGAAGAGCGAGATATGGGTCGCTGCGACATTGGCAGGCAGGGTCGCGGCGTCGACCACGAAGCCATGGTTCATCGACGTGATTTCGACCAGCCCGTCCGACAGCCGCTTTACCGGATGGTTGGCGCCGCGATGGCCCTGATGCATCTTGATCGTCTTCGCGCCGACCGCCAGACCCAGAAGCTGATGGCCAAGGCAGATGCCGAAGATCGGCACATTCTCGGTCAGCAGCGCGGCGATCACGGGCACGGCATAGGCGCCGGTCGCGGCGGGATCGCCCGGACCGTTGGAGAGGAAGACGCCAGCAGGTTCGAGCGCCATGATCTCGTCGAAGCTGGCGGTCGCGGGCAGCACGGTGACGCGCGCGCCGGCCTGCACCAGATTGCGGAAAATGTTGTTCTTAGCGCCGAAATCGAGCGCGACGACATGCGGGCGCTCGGACGGCTGGGGCAGGTCCTTGCCGTCGAAGAGCAGCGCATTGCCCTCGGCATCATGGGCGGGATAGCCGGCCTCGACCGTCTCGACCCGGTCGGTCGCATCGACCGCATAGCCTTCGCCCAGCGTCCAGGGGCCGTCCTTCCACAGGCGCGTTTCCTTGCCCGTCACTTCGATAGCGAGGTCCATGCCCTCCAGCCCCGGCCATTGCGCCGCCTTCGCCGCCAGCGCGGCGATGTCGAACGCGCCGTCGGGATCATGGGCAATCACGACGTTGGGCGCGCCCTTTTCCCGGATCATGCGGGTGAGCGCACGGGTGTCGACGCCCGACAGGCCGACGCGGCCATGTTCGGCCATCCACTGGTCGAATGCCATGACGTTGCGGAAATTGCTGGGCGCCGTGACGTCCTCGCGCACTACGCAGCCAAGCGCATAAGGGTTGGCCGCCTCGACATCGTCCAGATTGGTGCCGACATTGCCGATATGGGGAAAGGTAAAGGTTATGACCTGCCCTGCATAGCTGGGGTCGGTCATGATCTCCTGATAGCCGGTGATCGCGGTGTTGAAGCAAAGCTCGCCCACAGCATCGCCTTGCCAGCCGAAGCCGCGCCCGAACACGGCGCTGCCGTCTGCGAAAACGAGCACGCCCGTCGCTCCTTTGGGCACGGTCATGGTCGTGGCGTCAGCCATGGAATGGTCCTTTTTTATGCTCTGGCGAAGACCCGCCGCGATGCGGGTTAAACGGCCGGTCACCTAGGCCCCATGGCCGCGCCGGTCAACGCCTGTAAAAATTCTGATTTCGCATTATATCTGCTCTTTTCCGGCAAACATCTCCAGGATTCGTTCGTCCATGATTCGCGACAGCATCAAGAGCGCGCAGGTTTCGGCCATGAAGGCAGGCGACAAGGCGCGTCTCGCCGCCGTTCGCCTCATCCTCGCCAAGCTGAAGGATCGCGACATCGAACTGCGCGTCGCCAGCACCGTGCCGGACGATGATGTCGTCGTGGTCGACGTGCTTCAGAAGATGGTCAAGCAGCGGCGCGAGTCGATCGACATGTTCCGAAGCGGCGGGCGCGACGAACTCGCCGAAAAGGAACAGGCCGAACTTGACGTCATCGAAGGCTTCCTCCCGCAGCAGCTGAGCGCCGAAGACACCACCGCCGCAATCGAAGCGATCAAGGCCGAGGTCGGCGCAAGCAGCGTTAAGGACATGGGCCGCGTCATGGCGTTGCTGAAGGAACGGCACGGCAGTGTGCTAGACATGAGCAAGGCGAGCGCGCTGGTGAAAGCGGCTCTCGCTTGAAGCCCCTGCCCGCTCCCTCTCGCCTTTTGGCCGGGAGCCGCCTCAGCAACCGGTCATGACCCTTTCCCCCGCCTTTCTCGACGAGCTGCGCGCGCGCACGACGCTCTCAACCCTGATCGGCCGCACGACCAAGGTGCAGAAGGCGGGGCGCGAATATAAGGCCTGCTGCCCCTTCCATAACGAAAAGACGCCCAGCTTCACGATCAACGACGAGAAGGGCTTTTACCACTGCTTCGGCTGCGGCGCGCATGGCGATGCCATCCGCTGGATGACCGAGCAGCGGGGCCTGCCGTTCATGGAGGCGGTCAAAGAACTGGCGCTCGCGGCCAATCTCGAGCTGCCCGCACCCGATCCGCGCGCCGCGCGCCGGAACGAGCAGGCCAAGGGCCTGCATGACGTCATGAGCGCAGCGCAGAAGCTTTTCGAGAGCCAACTCGCGGGGCTGGAGGGCGGCGAGGCGCGCGCCTATCTCGACAAGCGCGGCATTTCCGAAGCCACACGGCGTGCTTTCGGTTTCGGTTTCGCCGCCGACTCGCGCGGCAAGCTCAAGGCCGCGCTTAAGGAATTTGGCGACGCGAAACTGGTCGAGACCGGCCTGCTGATCGATCCCGAAGGCGCGCGCGATCCCTATGACCGGTTTCGCGGCCGGCTGATGCTGCCGATCCGCGACATACGTGGCCGGGTCATCGCCTTTGGCGGGCGCATATTGGGTCAAGGCGAACCCAAATATCTCAACTCTCCGGACACGCCGCTCTTCGACAAGGGGCGCACGCTTTACAATATCGATCGCGCCTCCCCCGCCTCGCGCCAGAGCGGGCGGGTGGTCGTGGTCGAAGGTTATATGGACGTGATCGCACTCGCGCAGGCGGGGATCGAGGAAGCGGTCGCCCCGCTCGGCACGGCGTTGACCGAGCATCAGATCGAGCGGTTGTGGAAGATGGTGGACGCGCCGATCCTGTGCTTCGATGGCGATGCGGCGGGACAGAAAGCGTCGATCCGCGCGGCGGTGCGAGCGCTGCCTTTGCTGCAACCGGGGATGAGCCTATGCTTCGCGACGCTTCCCGCCGGGCGTGATCCCGACGACCTCATCCGCGAGTCGGGCGCGGCCGCGATGGAGGAGGTACTCAGAACGGCACAGCCATTGGTCGAGCGGCTCTGGCGGTATGAACAGGCTGCAGCACCGCTGGACACGCCCGAACAACGCGCAGGCCTCAAGCAGCGCCTGTCTGCGCATGTCGACAGCATCGCGCATCCCGACATTCGCGCCCACTACAATCGCGCGTTCAAGGAACGATATGACGCGCTGTTCTTCGCGCGAGCGGAGCGCCCGGCCTTCCAACGCACCCAGCGCAGCGGCCCGGCATTCCAGCGCGACCGGCGCGGCAATTGGAAGCCCGTCATTCCCCCTGCCGGCGGAGAGGTCCGCGCGATCCAGTCGACGGGCATCGAGGGCGCGTTGCTGCGCGCAGTGATGGCAGGACTGCTACGCCACCCGTCCTGTATCACGGCGCACCGGGAGACGCTTTCTGGCCTGCCCATTGCCGACCCCGGCCTCGCCGCGCTGCTCGATGCGATGATCGCTGCGACCTGGAACAAAGAAACAGTTGAAACCGATGGCCTCCTTACCATATTGGGCCCAGGTGATGTGTATAATAGAGCCAAGGGACTGCTCCGGGCCGATACGCTGACTTTCTCGCCAAATCGGAATCTGACCGATTCGGATCGCGCGCACCGCGATCTGGAGGAAGCCATCCGAGTGATGGCGGCCGGTCCGGAGATTGAGACGGGGCTGGCTCTGGCGACACGGCGGGTGATGGAGGATGTGAGCGAGGAAAGCCTGGCTGCCCAGCAGCGGGCGCTCCAGGCAAGGGCCAACCATATGCGCCGCCTGTCGGAACTGGCGCAGTCCGAAGACATTGTTTGAACATAGTCCGCGTGGTTTGCAATGCGCGGCCGGGTAAGGCGATTACATGGCGATCAAGGCAAATAACAAGACCGCGGTAAACGGTGACGGCGGCGGAGAGGATAATGGCGATGCCCCCCTGCTCGACCTTAACGAAGCATCCGTAAAACAGCTGATCGTCCGGGCCAAGAAGCGCGGCTACATCACTTATGACGAACTGAACGAGGCGCTGCCCCAGGATCAGATGTCGTCCGAACAGATTGAGGACATCATGTCCGCGCTCAACGAGATGGGCGTCAACATCGTCGAGAATGAAGAGGCCGGCGAAGACTCCGACGAGCAGCGCGACGAGCCCGAAGACGACAGCAATGACGAAGGTGCCGTAGATGACGGCTCCCCTCGCCCGACGACCGAAAAGAAGAAGGAAACCGTCGATCGCACCGATGACCCGGTGCGCATGTACCTGCGCGAAATGGGCGCTGTGGAACTGCTCAGCCGCGAGGGCGAGATCGCCATCGCCAAGCGGATCGAGGCGGGCCGCGACACGATGATCCTGGGCCTGTGCGAAAGCCCGACGACCTTCAACGCGATCATCGAATGGTCGACCGCGCTCAACAATGGCGAGATGCAGCTGCGCGAGATCCTCGATCTCGACGCCATGCTGTCGAAGGACCCGGCGCCCGAAAACCTCGAGGAAGAGGGTGAAGGCGAAGATGGCGAGATAAGCGAGAAGACCGCCGGCCCCAGCTTCAAGGAAGAGGATGAGCCGGAGGAAGAATCCGCTGACGGCGATAGCGAGGAAGACGGACT
>JBEVMZ010000008.1:0-4631 GCA_040508335.1 Sphingobium sp. | reverse complement strand
GGCGCAGGTCGAGGAGGCGGTAGCGCAGGCGAATATCCTCAGGGTACTCCTGCTCGCCAGCGACCGGCAGCGGCAGGTCGGCGGCGGCGGACAGCAGCACCGCATCCTCTGCCCGGATTTCGATCTCACCGGTCGGCAGGTTAGGGTTCACCGCCTCCTTGGCGCGGGCGACGACACGGCCGGTGATGGTCACGACGCTCTCGGCGCGGAGGCTTTCGATCACCTGGAACACCGGACCGTCCACCTCGGTCACGATCTGCACCATGCCATAATGGTCGCGCAGATCGATGAAGACGAGGTCGCCATGATCACGCTTGCGATGCACCCAGCCGGACACGCGGACGGTATCGCCTACCTCCGCCGTGGTCAGGGCGCCGCAAGTGTGGGTGCGATAGGCATGCATGGCGTCGTTTTCTTTCACTTAAACGATAGGGAAATGACAAAGCGTTGCGGGCGCGTTATGGCCGGTCCTGTCATTGCGACCAGCCTGCCAGAAGCGGGCCAGCCCATAATAAGATCGAAGACCATATGCAAATCCATCCGCTGATCACCGACAGCAAGACGCTCCGTGAATTTTGCGAGCGCATCGCCAAATCCCCCTATATCGCCGTCGATACGGAATTTATGCGCGAGAACAGCTATTGGCCCGACCTGTGCCTCGTGCAGGTCGCCGACGCGAACGAAGCCGCCGCGATCGACCCCAAGGCCGCCGGCCTCGACATGACGCCGCTGCTCGATCTGATGACCGACAATGAGGATGTGCTCAAGGTCTTCCATGCCGGCGGCCAGGATCTGGAAATCATCTACAATCTGACCGGCAAGACGCCGCACCCGATGTTCGACACGCAGATCGCAGCGATGGCGCTCGGTCTCGGCGAACAGATCGGCTATGGCAATCTGGTCGAGGCGTGGCTTGGCGTACAGCTCGACAAGGGCGCGCGCTTTACCGACTGGGGCCGCCGCCCGCTCGACAAGCGGCAGATCGACTATGCGATCGGCGACGTCACCTATCTCATCCAGATCTTCCCCAAGATGCTGGACGAACTGCGCAAGACCGGGCGCGGCGACTGGCTCGATCAAGAGATGGAGCGGATCAGCGACGCAGAAAATTACGTTAATGATCCGGCCGATGCCTGGAAGCGGGTGCGCATCGCCAGCCGCAAAGCCGATGTGCTGGGCCGCCTCAAGTCGCTCGCCGCCTGGCGTGAAGCAGAGGCGCAGGACAAGAATTTGCCACGCGGCCGGATCGTCAAGGACGAGACGCTGGCCGACATCGCCAGCCATCCGCCCCGCGTTCAGGAAGACTTGGGCAAGGTGCGCGGGCTGTCGGCGACGTGGAAGACCAACGATATCGGCGCGCGGCTGATGGCGGCGCTTGGGTCTCACGCACCGCTCGGCCGCGAGGAAATGCCCGAGCGCGATCCCAAGCGGCCCGGCCTTGGCAAGGACGGCGCGCTGGTGGCGGACCTGCTCAAACTCCTGCTCAAGATCCGCTCGCGCGACATCAACGTCGCCCCGCGCCTGCTCGCACGCAGCGACGATCTCGACGCGCTGGCCGCCGGGGTGCGCGAAGGCCTCTCGATCCTTGAAGGATGGCGCTACGAGCAGTTCGGCCGCGACGCAGTCGACTTGGTCGAAGGACGCATGGCCTTCGCCGTCAAGGGCGGCCGCCTCAAAATGACCCGGACGGAATAGGAAGCCATGCGCGCCAGCCTGATCGCCATCGCCCTTTGCCTGACCGCCTGTCAGGGTGCCGGCAGCCAGGGTCCCGCCACATCGGCAGCACCCGGCGGGACGTGCAATAGCGAAGCGCTCGCCCGCTTCGTCGGACGCACGGTTGACGAGGCGATCGGCGCTGAGATGCTGCAAGCTTCGGGCGCGAAGACGCTGCGCTGGGGCGGGCCGGGCATGGCCATGACGATGGACTATCGCGAGGATCGGCTGACCGTCAGCTATGACGAGAAACGGGTCATCACCCAGGTGAGCTGCGGGTAGACAGCGCCGCGTTCCGCAGACGGAACCGCCGTCCAAACTATCCGCACACGTCGTACGACTTGTCTCAGTCCGATCCGAACAGGTCGCGGGTGAAGACCTTGTCCGCGACATCAGCCATCTCATCCGTCATGCGGTTGGCGATGATGACGTCGCACTCCGCCTTGAATTCCTCCAGATCGCGGATGACGCGCGAGCCGAAGAACGCGTCCTCGCGCATCGCCGGTTCGTAGATCACGACCTCTATGCCCTTGGCCTTGATCCGCTTCATGATGCCCTGGATCGAGGATTGGCGGAAATTGTCCGAGCCCGCCTTCATCACCAGACGGAAGACCCCCACCTTGGCAGGCTTCTTCGCGATGATCTGATCGGCGAGGAAATCCTTGCGCGTGCGATTGGCGTCGACGATCGCGCGGATGAGGTTCTGAGGCACTTCTGAATAATTGGCGAGCAGCTGCTTGGTGTCCTTGGGTAGGCAATAGCCGCCATAGCCGAAGCTGGGATTATTATAATGCGTGCCGATGCGTGGATCGAGGCCGACGCCGTCGATGATTTGGCGCGGGTCCATGTCGCCGGCGATCGCATAGCTGTCGAGCTCGTTGAAGAAGGCGACGCGCATCGCAAGATAGGTGTTGGCAAACAGCTTGATCGCCTCCGCCTCCCGCGCGTCGGTGAAGAGGATGGCGACATCTTTCTTGACTGCGCCCTCACGCAGCAACTCGGCAAATATCCGCGCCCGCCCCGACCGTTCGCCCACGATGATGCGCGACGGATGGAGATTGTCGTAGAGCGCGCGCCCCTCGCGCAGGAATTCGGGGCTGAAGATCACCTTGTCGGTGCCCAACCTCGCCCGCACATCGTCGATGAAGCCCACCGGGATCGTTGACTTGACGACGATCACCGTCTCCGGATTGAGCGCGGTCACGGTCCGGATCACCGCCTCTACCGAAGAGGTGTCGAACTTGTCGGTCTGTATGTCGTAATTGGTGGGGGTCGCGACGATCGCATAATCAGCCCCCGCCAGTGCCTCCGCCGGATCGAGCGTGGCGACAAGGTCGAGCGGGCGGGTGGCAAGGAAGTCCTGCAATTCCGCATCGACGATCGGCGATTGCCGCGCATTGAGCATCGCGACCCGATCAGCGGAGATATCGACAGCGGCGACCGCATGATGCTGCGCCAGCAGCACCGCGTTGGACAGGCCCACATAACCAAGACCGAACACTGCAATCTTCATGGGTGACGCCTTTCGTCGATGGCCGCATCGGCGCCTCATCCGCCGCGCGGCTGCCTACGTCAACGGGGCGCACGATATTCTATACTTTCACGCGCGCGCCCGATCGGGTTAGACTGACATTTGGTCCGGGGGCGGGCCGGGGGAACAGGCTTTGCGGATCGTCAGGCTGGATGCGTTGCGCGGGATCGCCGCGCTGATGGTCTTGGTTCAGCATGGGGGCCAGCAGATCATCGGCAGCGGCGCGCTGCCCGCATCGCTCGATGCGTTCATGGCGCTGCTGCTTGCAGATCTGCTGAACCTCGGGCGTTTCGGCGTCGCGCTGTTTTTCCTGATCAGCGGTTTCGTCATTCCCTTCAGCTTTTCGGGACAAAGGCCGATCCGACGGTTCGCGCTCGGCCGCCTCTTCCGGCTCTATCCTGCCTACTGGCTGTCGCTCGGCTTTGCGCTCATCATCCTGTGGCTGACCGGCAGGCCGACGCCGGGGGTCGGCACCGCGCTCCTCAACATGACGATGATGCAGAGTTTTCTGGGCGGCGTTGACATCGTCCACGTCTATTGGACGCTCGCGCTCGAACTGCTTTTCTATGCCGCCTGCGCGTCCTTGTTCCGCCTGGGCCTGCTCGGCCATGCGCCGCTCATTGCCGCGCTGGTCGTGCTGGGATCGTTGGCGGCGGTCGGCCTGGCGACGCTGACGCAGATGACGGGGCACCGCCTGCCCGCCAATATTCCCTTCAACCTCGCCCTCATGTTCCTCGGCACGCTACTGCGCCTCGCCTGGATGAAACGGGATGCGCGCGCCATCGGTCTTGCGCCCATCATCCTGCCTTTCGTCGTCGCGGTGACGCCGCTCATACAATGCCTTGCCTATTGGCACGGGACACAGCCCTATGTCGGGCCGCTGTCCTTTTCGACCGCCTATCTGCTCGCCCTGGCGCTGTTCGTCGCGACGCTGCGCAGCGACTGGCGCTTCGGAAGGTCGTGGCTGTGGCTCGGCGCGATCAGCTATGCGCTCTATCTGTTCCATGGCCCGTGGCTGTGGGCGCTTGCGGCGCTGCTGGGTCCGCTGACCCCTGCGACGCTGCTGCCTTTCCTCGCCGGCTTCCTCGCCCTCAGCGTCGGCAGCGCAGCCCTGGTCCATCATTGCGTCGAACGACCCTGCCTGTTCTGGGGCAAGCGCATGACGGAGCGGCTGACGGCAACGCCGCATCCGCCCCGCATGGCGTCGGCATGATCCGCTCCGCCGCCTTGAGCTGCGCGCTCAACATCTATCGCGCCGCGATCCAGCTCGGCCTTACCGTCGCGCTCGCCCATTTCCTGACGCCCGCCGATTTCGGGCTGGTGGCGATGCTGCTGCCGATCGCGCTTTTCCTCCTGCTGGTCGGCGATTTCGGCCTGACCGCCGCGA
>JBEVMZ010000257.1:0-6968 GCA_040508335.1 Sphingobium sp. | reverse complement strand
ACACGATGAGCACCAAGGCTGCAACACGCATGGGGCTGACGAACTCGCCGAGAACGACGGTGCCGACCAGGAAAGCGCCGACCGCGCCGATGCCGGTCCAGATCGTGTAGGCGGTGCCAAGCGGCAGCACGCGCATCGACCAGGAAAGCAGCGCGAAGCTGAAGATCATGGCGACGATGGTGACGATGCTGGGGCCAAGGCGGGAAAAGCCCTGCGACTGCTTCATCGCGAACGCCCAGACGACCTCGAGCAGACCAGCGACGATGAGTGTGAACCAGGCCATAGCGGCCTCCTTCCAGATAACCGCCGGGCCGTCCCGGACTTGAACCCAGATTTGGGGGAGGACGTGGCCTCACGCGGTGCTCGATAGGCGGAACGACGGACAATCTCAATCCGCCGCGGGGACGCGTTCGGCTCACGTCGATCATTTAGGAGGTGGAACGCCCGCGCCGATCCTGTAAAGCGCGGCGACCGTTCGCCCGCCCGAGGAGCCCGTCGCCATGACCTTCAAAATGCCTGCCGAATGGGCGCAGCACGACTGGACCTGGATCGGTTTCCCGACAAATCCGGCCGAATGGCCCGGCGCTTTTGACGATGCCCGGCGGGAAGTCGCCGCCTTCGCCAGCGCGCTGCACGTCGAGGCCGGCGAGGATGTGCGGCTGGTCGTGGCGAATGAACGGGACGCGGCGGTCGCGCGGTCGCTCGTCCATGACGGTGTGACTATCGTCGTCGAGCATCTGGGCGACATCTGGCTGCGCGACACGGCACCCATCGCCGTGCTGAACGGCGCGGGCGAGCGGGCGCTGGTCGATTTCGGCTTTAATGGATGGGGCGGAAAATATCGCATGCCGGGCGACGAGGATATTGGCGCGCGTCTGGCTGCGCTCACCGGCCTGCCCTGCGCTACGCAGCCCTGGATTTTCGAAGGCGGCGCGGTCGATACCGACGGCAACGGCATCTTCGTCACGACCGAGCAGTGCCTGCTCAACCCCAACCGCAACCCCGATCTCGATCGCGGGAAGATCGAGACGCTGCTGGCGGGCGCGCTCGGCCTTTCGGACATGCTGTGGCTGGGCGAAGGCCTCACGAACGACCATACTGACGGCCATGTCGACAATCTTGCCCGCTTCGTCGCGCCGGGAACGCTTGCCATTCCGCAGGCGACGCAGGACGACGACCCCAACGCCGCCATCTACGCCGATGCGCGCGCCCGTGCCCGCGCCCACGGACTGGACGTCGTCAGCCTGCCGTCCCCCGGCCGCGTGGTGGTGGAGGGCGAAGTCATCCCGGCGAGCTATATGAACTTCTATGTCGGCAACGGGGCAATCATCGTGCCCATCTACGGCCAGCCCAATGACGAGGCGGCGCTCGACGCCCTGCGCGACCTCTTCCCCGACCGCAAGGTCGTCGGCCTGCGCAGCGACGCTATCCTCTCAGGCGGGGGCAGCTTCCATTGTTGCAGCCAGCAAATGCCCTCGCGGGGTGCCGCCTGATCCCGCCGGCTCTGGAAATCGGGCGCGGTGCTTCTTATAGGAAGCGCGCCCCCTCCCGACCGGACCCGATAGACCCATGAGCCACGTCACCGTCGCCGCGCTGCAACTCGCCTTTTCGGACGACCGCGCCGACAATATCGCGCTGGTCGCCGACCATGTCGCCAAGGCGGCGGCGCGCGGCGCGCGCATCATCCTGCCGCCCGAATTGTTCGAAGGCCCCTATTTCTGCAAGGTCGAGGAAGAGGCGCTGTTCGCCAACGCCCTTCCCACTGCCGAGCATCCCGCCGTCCAGGAAATGCGCAAACTCGCCAAAAGCCTCAGCGTCTATATCCCGACCAGCTTTTTCGAGCGCGACGGGCAGCATCATTACAACTCTCTCGCCATGATCGACGATGAGGGTGAGATCATGGGCGTCTATCGCAAGAGCCACATTCCCGACGGGCCGGGCTATGAGGAGAAATATTATTTCCGCCCCGGCAATAGCGGCTTCAAGGTTTGGGATACCAAATATGGCACCATTGGCGTCGGCATCTGCTGGGACCAATGGTATCCCGAAGCTGCGCGGGTCATGGCGCTGATGGGCGCGGAGATGCTGCTTTATCCGACCGCGATCGGTTCCGAACCCTATGACGGCGACCTCGACACCAGCCGCATGTGGCGCCGCGCGATGATCGGCCATGCGGTGAGCAACTGCATGCCGGTGATCGCCGCCAACCGCATTGGCGACGAGGACGGACAGCGTTTCTACGGGCACAGTTTCATTACCGACGAATGGGGCGATTTCGCCGCCGAGGCCGATGCCCGCGACACCGGCGCGCTTGTCGCGACGCTGGACCTTAAACGGGCGCGCAGGCATCGCGCGGGGATGGGTTTCTTCCGCGACCGGCGGCCCGAGCTTTATACGCGGATCGCGCAGGACATCTGAGCCGCCCGGCGAGGTTTCAGCATTTGCACTTGGGCTTGGCCGACCGTTTGGGCGCGGTCGCAGCGAATTCTTCGCGCGTCAGCTTGCCGTCCTTGTCGCTGTCGGCGCTGCCGAAGCGGTCGGACGTCGCGACCGCCCATTCCTCGAACGACAACAGATTGTCGCCATTGGTGTCGAGCGCCTTGAACGCCTTGGTACGGCTGCCCAGCATCTCGATCCGGGTGATGACGCCGTCGCGGTTGCGATCATAGCGGTCGAAGCGCTTTTCCTCGCGCGTGCGGGCGCTGGCGGCGCCGGGCATCGGCGGCGCTTCGCCCACGGCATCGGGATCGCCCTGCGGCAAAGCCTCGATCTGAGGCGGCGGCGCAGGGGCGACCATGGGCGCGGGTGCGGCGACCTGCGCCGCGCGCCCCTGCCACCAGAACAGGCCGGCCGCGACCAGCAACAAGGTCGCCATGCCCGCCGCCAGCATTCTGCTCATCATTCCCCCTCGTCATCGCCCCAGCGTTGCTATGCGCAATAGCCGCACATAGCGCGCCGGCGTCAAGCCGGGCTGCGGCACAGTGCCGCGCGCCACGTCACGCCATGCAAGCCGCGTCGCGATCTGCAACGGCCTGTCCGCTCTATCCCAGCGCATCGCATCGACAGGATCGAGCCATCGTCGCGCCAGCGCCATGGCGCGCGCGGCGACAAGATCTTCCGGGGAAAGATGCGCGGCAAGATCCCAAAGCGCCCACAGGCCGCCGGCGGCATACCACCCGCCGTCATCGTCTGCGCTATCCGCCAGCGCCGCGAACAGCCCGCCGCCGCGCGCCTGCGCGAACAGCAGAAGCGCCTCTTCATCGAGCGGGGTCTCAAGCAGCGCCTCCCACCCGTCAAGCATCCGGGCGAGTCCGGGACGCTGCGCGATATCTTCAGCGCGCAGAGCGTCGACGAGCGGATCGCCCGCGCCCTTCATGCCGGCGTCCCCGGCCGGCGCCGCCGCCAGCACCTCGTCCCACCAGGCGATGCGCATCTGTCCGATCATCGGCTGGGTGGTCGATCGCACAAGCGCGGCCAACCGCTCGTCATACGCCCAAATCAACCGATATGCGGCGCGGCGGGCCGGCGGTGCATAGGCGCAGAGCAGCCGGGCGAGCGGCGACATCGGTTCGATCATGATAGCGCCGTCCTCGCCGCGTCCAGCCATTAGCGCCGCCTTAACCAGCCTCATCATAAGGATCACGATGCGTCACGCATGATGCGCGGTCACAGGCCGTGTCTTGCAGGTGCCGGGGTACGAGGTCGAACGGGTGATGGGCAAGTCTTTGTTGGAACATAAGGGTTTTCTGGCGCGGCTGCGTGACGACCAGACCGGCAACACGCTCGCCATCGTGGCGGCGGCGATTCTGCCGCTGATGGGCCTGATCGGTGGCGGCATCGACATGAGCCGGCTCTATCTCACCAAGGCGCGGCTTCAGCAGGCCTGCGACGCGGGCGCCCTGGCCGGACGCAAGCAGATGGCGTCGGGCGCGTGGAACGCCAGCAGCAACAAGGCCGATGCGGTTGCCAAGCAATTGTTCGACGCCAATTTCAAGTCCGGTTCCTATGGGACCGACCCCAGCACCCGCAGCTTTTCGGAAAGTAACGGAAAGGTGACGGGAAACGCTTCGGCACCGGTGCCGATGACGATCATGCGCATATTCGGCGCTGCGACGCGCCCCGTCGTCGTCACATGCGACGCGGAAATGCGCATTCCCAATACCGACGTGATGTTCGTGTTGGATACGACGGGATCGATGGGAGAAACCAATCCGGGCGATTCCGATACGAAGATGAACGGACTCAAGAAGGCCGTGAAATGCTTCTACGAAGCGCTGATGAAGATCGATACGAGTGCCGACTGCGGGTCCGTGCCGACCGGTGGCAATAGTTCGGGCGTTCAACTGCGTTTCGGCTTTGTGCCCTACAGCGTCAACGTCAATGTCGGCAAATTGCTCGATAACGACTGGATAGCGGACCGATGGACCTATCAGTCGCGTGTGCCCCAGTTCACGACGCAGAATGTACAAAGTGGATGGAATACCGGCGACGTGAGCGTTTTTTCATCGCAACAGATTGCTACGAGCAACTTCCAGACGTCCACCACAATCAAGTCGGGTGTTAGCAGCTGCAACGGCCAAGTCCCGGCCAACTATATAGAATGGCGCGGCGGCGAATATGATCGATCAAACGAATCCAATTGGCAAGATGGGCAAAATCGCGTTTATCAATGGACAGTGCGCCAGAATGGCCGTTTGCATAATTACACGAGCAGCTACAATAGCTGGTCTCGTCAGTGCACGATCACCGATACCTATATCGACGGTTATGAACAGCGCATCTATCGGCGCACAGATACCCCGATCTTTTCGCAGCAGCCTGTTTTTCGCGAATGGTCCTATCAGCCACAGGAATGGGATGTCAGTGCCTTAAAGGCAGGCGAGAAAAGCTGGAACAGCAGCGTGACGCTGCCTGTCGGCAGCAACGGCATTGATATGTCGGTCGGCTGGGACGGCTGCATTGAGGAGCGCGAGACCGTGTCCACCAACAGCTACGACCCCATCCCCTCCGGCGCCAAGGATTTGGATATCGACCTTATCCCGACAACGAGCGATGCGACCACGCAATGGGCACCGATGCTGCCGGGCGCCGTTTGGGGGCGCTACAACAATGGCGGCAATAACCAGATGGGCAATCGGTCTATCAACGCCGACCTGGCTTACAACCGCAACTATTTCTGCCCGGCTGAAGCAAAGAAGTTACAGGGCTGGCCTGCCTCTTCCGCCTTCGAAAGTTATGTTAACGCGCTCTATCCCACCGGGAACACTTACCATGATATTGGCCTGATCTGGGGCGCCCGCCTCATGTCGCCGACCGGCCTGTTCGCCGATGAGAACGCCTTCACCCCGGCGGGCGGGCAGATCGAGCGGCACCTGATCTTCATGACGGACGGCGATACCGTTACGAACCAGAATGATTACAGCGCCTACGGGGTTGCCTGGTGGGATCGTCGGACAAGTTCGAATACCGGACAGTTCACCAACCAGGTCAATCTGCGGTTCGCAGGCTTGTGCGAGGAAATCAAACGCCGCCGTATCACGCTGTGGGTGATTTCCTTTGGGTCCGGCGTCAATACAGCCTCGACCAACCGGCTGCGCACCTGCGCCAGTCAGGGCCGCTTCTTCGAGGCGGAAAACAGCCAGACGCTGATCGACCAGTTCAAGGCGATCGCCAGCGAAATTTCGCAGCTCAGGCTTACGAACTGATGCTCCTGCGCTCTTCCCTTCGCGAACTGCGAAGCCACGACGCTGGCATGTCTGTCACCGAGTTCGGACTGATCGCCCCGGTGCTGATGGTGGTGCTGATGGGCGTGATGGATCTTGGCCACACGCTCTACATGCAGGCGGTGGTGCAAGGGGCGCTGCAAAAGGCGGCGCGCGATGCGAGCCTTGAGACGGGTACGCAGGATTCGATCTTCCAGGCTACCAAGGCGACCATGGAGACGCAGGTGCAGCGGCTCGCCCGCAGCGCTCGCCTCACCATCGATCGCACGGCCTTCCGCGACTATACCAAGGCGCAGTTGCAGGCGAAGGAACCCTTCACCGACGTCAACAACAATAATCGTTGCGACAATGGCGAGCCCTATGAGGATAACAACAATAGCGGCGCGTGGGACAACGACAGCGGTCGCGCCAACCAGCAGGGCGGTGCCAAGGATACGGTGATCTATACCGCGAACGTGACCTATCCACGGCTGTTTCCCATGGCGCGCCTCGTCGGCCTGCCCAGCAATGTTGAGATCAGCGCGTCCGCGTCTCTGGTCAACCAGCCCTATGGCGATCAGGCCGCGCCCACCATCAGGAAATGCCCATGATCGCCTTGCCTGCCCTGCGGCACTTCGCCGGTCGCCTGCGCCGATCGACGCGCGGCGTCGCGATGGTCGAGTTCGCGCTCTGCCTACCCTTCGTCGTGATGACGACGATGACAGCGGCGGAACTCACAAATTATACGACGACCAAGATGCGCGTCAGTCAGCTGGCGCTGCAGATCGCGGACAATGCGTCGCGCATCGGCACCGGAACCGTTCAATCGACGCGCACGATCAGTGAGTTGCAATTGAACGACATGCTGACAGGCGCGCACATACAGAGCGGCCGCCTCAACCTGTTCGCCAACGGTCGCGTCATCATATCTAGCCTGCAACCGGGCGTCGCCACCAACACCTATGTCGTCAAATGGCAGCGGTGCAAGGGCGTCAAATCTTTTGCCTCTACCTATCCATCCGCCGGCACGACGGAGCGCAGCACGACATCGGCCACCGCCAATCCGTTCAACGTGACTCCTCCGCCCAGCGGCGCTGTGATATTCGTGGAAATTAACTACACCTATCAGCCGTTGATCGGCGGCAACTTCCTGCCGCTGGCGGGAAGCCGTGACATCAAGGAAATCGCGGCGATGACGGTGCGCGACAATCGTGATTATTCGGGCGGCACCAACGGCATCTACAATAGCGAGAACGCGCCCGTCGC
>JBEVMZ010000253.1:0-2816 GCA_040508335.1 Sphingobium sp. | reverse complement strand
TCCAGTCGCAGTCCACCTCCAATCCCAGTTCGATCAGCCAGGCGGCAGCCGTCGCGGCGCTGACCGGCGCGCAGGACTTCCTCGACGAGCGCAACGCCGCTTTCCGCGCGCGCCGCGATCTGGTCGTAGCGATGCTGAACGACGCGCCAGGCCTCAGCTGCCCGACGCCGGAAGGCGCTTTCTACGTCTATCCCGACGCCAGCGGCGTCATCGGCAAGACAACGCCCAAGGGGCAGGTGATCGACAGCGACGAGACGCTGATCGGCTATTTCCTAGACGAAGCGAAGGTCGCTGCCGTCCATGGCGCGGCCTTCGGTCTCTCGCCGGCCTTCCGCATCAGCTATGCGACGTCGGAGGAGGTGCTGAAGGAGGCCTGCATGCGTATTCAACAGGCGTGCGCCGCACTCAAATAAGGTCGGGGCGGGAAGAGGGCTCAAGGCGATCCGCCTCCCGGCATTGCGCTGGGTAGAGCTCCACTTTCGTCAAAACCGGAAACGGTGGAATTCGTTCCGCCACATCTTGTCGATGCCGCGAAATTTCCTATATCCCGTTTCGATACGAAACTGATTAATCCAGCTTTGTCCGTTCAGGGCTCGGCAATCCCACTCTGCTATTACCGCATCATGACAAGGGACATGATGTCGGAAGAAGGAAGAAGAGCCATGACGGCATTTTTCAAGTCCGGACTTTTCCTGCGCATTGCCGGCGGCTTTGCGCTTGGCGTAGCCGGCATGATCGCGTTCGCACCGACCCAGCAGCCTGCGCTGACCACCTCTGCTTATGCCGCGCCCGAAATGGCTGGGGCGCCCCAGATGATCGATCGTGCCGCGCGCTGAGGGCATAGCTCTCGCTTTGGCTGCGGCTCTCGCCGTCGCCTCGCCCGTGTGCGCCGAGCGTCCGGTAAAGGCGCCTGCACCGCTCGTCGACGCCGCTGCGGTCGGCAGTCTGGAAACAGCCGTCTTCGCGGGCGGCTGCTATTGGGGCGTCGAGGGCGTCTTTTCTCATGTGAAGGGCGTCCGGTCCGTGCGCTCGGGCTTTGCCGGCGGGCCGAAGGGTCGGCGCGTGACTTATGATCAGGTGAGCGGCGGCGGCACGGGTTTTGCCGAAGCGGTGCAGGTCACCTACGATCCCCGCCAAGTGAGTTACGGCACGCTGCTGCGCGTCTTCTTCTCGGTCGTCGCCGACCCGACGACGCTCAATGCCCAGGGACCGGATCGCGGCACCCAATATCGCAGCGCACTGTTTCCGACGAACCCGGAGCAGCGCAAGGCCGGTGCCGCCTATCTCGCGCAGTTGGAAAAGGCAGGCGTGTGGCGCGACCGCATCGTCACGCGGATAGAGCCCTTGACCGGGTTTCAGCAGGCCCATGCCGATCATCAGGACTTCATGAAGAAGAATCCGCGCCATCCCTATATCGTCCGCTGGGACGCGCCCAAGCTCGCCGCGTTCAAGGCGATGTATCCTACGCTCTACAGCGCGCGCCCGTCCGCCTGATTTCAGGCACGCGCATCGGGGCTTTTCCGCCGCGACATTTTTGATATAGGCCGATCAACGGGCATCGCGGACGCCCGTTCAGACGCGCGCCGTCCAAGTTCCGCTCCATGCGCCGCGTCTGCGGCAGGAGCGACATGATGACGACCATAGCTGAACCCGACCTCAATCCCGCGATTCGCGCGATCAGCCTTCTGGCGCTGTTCCTCAAATTCCTGCGCTTTGGCTGTCTCGCCTTTGGCGGGCCGGTCGCGCAGATCGCGATGATCCGTCAAGCGCTGGTCGAGGAGGAGCGCTGGATTTCGCGTGCGCGTTTCAACCGGCTGCTCGCGATCATGCAGATATTGCCTGGACCAGAGGCGCATGAACTTTGCGTGCATATGGGCATGACCGCGCGGGGGCGGATCGGCGGGCTGCTCGCGGGGCTTGGCTTCATGCTGCCGGGGCTGGTGCTGATGCTGCTGGCTGGATGGGCCTATCGTGACTGGATCGCGGGCGCGCCGGGCATGGCGAGCGCGCTGCTGGGCATCCAACTCGTCGTATTGGCGATCATCGCCCGCGCGGTGCAGCGGATCGGTGGCCATGTGCTGGAGGACCGGCAGGCTTGGCTGCTGGCGATCGGCAGCTTCGTCGCCACCCTGCTCGGCACGCCATTCTGGATACCCCTGGTCGCCGCTGGGCTGCTGCGTGAAATACGCGCGCGGCGGGGCGCCGTGGCACTGATCCTGCTCGCCAGCCTGGCCCTCGCGATCCTGCTTCATCGCCCGCTACTTACGCAGATGGCGGTGGCGCAGGGGGCGGGAATAAGTCTTGGGCTGTTGTTCATCGCCGGCCTCAAGGGCGGCCTGCTGACATTTGGCGGCGCCTATACGGCCATCCCTTATGTCCGCGCGGATACAGTCGGGCGGGGCTGGCTGTCGGATGCCAGCTTCCTGGACGGGGTCGCTTTTGCCGGGATATTGCCGGCGCCGCTGGTGATATTCGCGACGTTCGTCGGCTATGTCACCGGCGGACTGCCGGGCGCGCTGGTGATTACGGCCGGGATGTTCCTGCCCGCCTTCGCTTTCTCGATGATCTTTTTCGAACGCCTCGAGTCGGTGGTCGAAAATCCGGCTTTGCATCATATCCTGGCAGGCGTCGCTGCGGCCGTCGTCGGCGTCATCGCCGCGACGCTGGTCGAGCTGGCGACGGCGACCTTCGCGCGGACGTCGAGCCTGATCGTCGCGCTGCCGATAGTGGCTCTAGCCGCCATCGGCGCCTGGCGGATCAAGGGAAAATGGGCAGCGCCGCTGCTTCTGCTGCTTGGTGGGCTGGCCGGCTGGCTG
>JBEVMZ010000225.1:0-18862 GCA_040508335.1 Sphingobium sp. | reverse complement strand
GGACGGCGGCGGGCACGCCGGCCAGCCGCGCGACCGCAAGGCCGTAACTGCGGTCGGCGGGACCTTCCACGACCTCGTGCAACAGGACGAGATCGCCCTTCCATTCGCGCGCGCGGACATGGTGGAGCGAGAGAGCGGCTAGCGTCTCGGCGAGGCGGGTCAGTTCATGATAATGGGTGGCGAAAAGGCAGCGGCAGCGGTTGACCTCATGCACTGCCTCCACCACCGCCCAGGCGAGCGCGAGGCCATCATAGGTCGATGTGCCGCGCCCGACCTCGTCCAATATGACGAAGCTCGACGGCGTCGCCTGCGCCAGGATCGCGGCGGTCTCGACCATCTCGACCATGAAGGTGGAGCGGCCGCGCGCCAGATTGTCCGAAGCGCCGACCCGGCTGAAGAGGCGGTCGACCAGGCTGAGCGTCGTCGTCTGCGCGGGCACGAAGGCGCCCGCCTGCGCGAGGACGATGATAAGCGCGCTCTGCCGCAGGAAGGTCGATTTGCCGCCCATATTGGGGCCGGTGACGAGCCACAGCCGATCCTGGCTCGAAAGGCGGCAGTCATTGGCGACGAAGGGCTGGCCTTCTCGACGCAGCGCGTCCTCGACCACCGGATGCCGCCCGCCGCTAATGTCGAGGCAGGGGCCCGCGCCGTCCTGCGTTACGAAGTGCGGGCGTGCCCAACCCCCTTCGGCGGCGCGTTCGGCAAGCGCCGCGGCGACGTCGAGCCGGGCAAGCGCGTGCGCGGTGCCGGCGATCTCGTTGCGCCGCTCCAACACCGCTTCTGTCAGCTCTTCCAAATGCGCAGCTTCGGCGGCCAGCGCATGTGCGCCCGCCTGAGCGACCCGCCCCGCCTCCTCATGCAGATCGACCGAATTGAAGCGCACGACACCGGCCAAGGTCTGGCGATGGGTAAAGCCGCTGTCGGGCTGCATCAGCGTGTCGGCGGCGCGCGCGGGGACTTCGACATGATAGCCAAGCACGCCGTTATGCCGGATCTTGAGCGCCGTTATGCCGGTCTGTGTCCGATAGCGCGCCTCCAGCGCGGCGATGGCGCGGCGTCCGTCGCTGCTCAAACGGCGCAACTCGTCGAGCGCAGCGTCATAGCCGTCGGCGATATAGCCGCCGCCCGCCGTTTCGGTCGGCGGGCTGGGCACCAGCGCGCGGCCCAGCAGGTCAACGAGCGCGCCATGCCCGTCGAGCGCGGGCAGCAGCCGGTCGAGCAGGGCAGGGCGGTCGGGCAGGCGATAAAGCCGCTCGCGCAGGATTCGCGCCTCACCCAGGCCGTCGCGCAATTGGCCAAGGTCGCGCGGCGATCCGCGCCCCATCGCGATCCGCCCCAACGCCCGGCCGACATCGGGCAAGGCGCGCAGGGCGACACGCAGCTGATCGCGCAGGCTCGGCTGATCGTGGATCATCTGCACGAGGTCGAGCCGCGCCCCGATCCTGTCCGCATCCAGCAGAGGCGCGGACAGGTCCTGCGCCAGCAGCCGCGCGCCAGCGCCTGTCACGGTGCGATCCACCGCATGGAGCAAGCTGCCCGTGCGGCTGCCCGTCATCGTCGCGACGATCTCCAGGCTTTCGCGCGTCGCGGCGTCGATCGCCATATGCGCGCCGCCCGTCTTGCGCATCGGGGGCAGCAGAAAGGGCATGGTGCCCCGGCCCGCATGGTCGAGATAGGCGACCAACCCACCCATTGCGGAAAGTTCGGCGCGGCCGAATTGGCCGAACCCGTCGAGCGTGGCGACATCGAACAGGGTCTTGAGCGATTTTTCCGCGCGCGTGCTGGAAAAGGCCGCGCGATCGAACTGCTGTGCGTTTTGCAGATCGAGACCGCTGCCCTCGGCAAGGACGATCTCGCTGGGCCGGAGGCGTGCGAGTTCAGCGGGAAGGTCGGCCGCACGCAACGTCATGGTTTCGAACCGCCCGGTGGAAATGTCGGCGGCGGCAAGGCCGATCTCGTCGCCGCCGACTTGGCTTAGCGCGACCAGCATATTGTCGGCCCGCGCGTCGAGCAGCGTTTCCTCGGTCAGCGTGCCTGCCGTAACCGTGCGCACGATGTCGCGCGTGACCAGCGCCTTCGATCCGCGCGCCTTGGCCTGCGCAGGGGTTTCGGTCTGCTCGGCGATGGCGACGCGGTGTCCCGCGCGGATCAGCCGCGCGAGATAATTGTCGGCGCTATGCACCGGCACCCCGCACATCGGGATCGGCGCGCCGCCATGTTCCCCCCGACTGGTGAGCGCGATGTCGAGCGTCGCCGCCGCCGCCTTGGCATCCTCGAAGAAGAGTTCGAAGAAATCGCCCATGCGGTAGAAGAGCAGGCAGTCCTGCGCCTGCGCCTTGAGGGCAAGATATTGCGCCATCATCGGCGTTGCGCTGTCGGTTGCCGTGGCCATGCTCCGCCGATAGCGATTCAGGCCGCATCGGGGAAGGGCGCGCCAAAAAAGCCGCTTCTCGCGCTTGCCCACAAGCGGCGCGAGCCGCTAGGGCCGCTGTAACAGGCTAGAGGCGGAGATGGCATGAGCGACGGGTCGAACGTAGAATTTTCCGAGCGCGAGGCGCTGTTCTTCCATTCGACCGGCCGCCCGGGCAAGATCGAGATCATCGCGTCGAAGCCGATGGCGACGCAGCGCGACCTGGCGCTGGCCTATTCGCCCGGCGTCGCCGTCCCGGTGCTGGCGATCGCGAAAGACCCTGCTACCGCTTACGACTACACGGCCAAGGGCAATCTGGTCGCGGTGATTTCCAACGGCACGGCCATCCTTGGCCTCGGCAATCTCGGCGCGCTCGCTTCCAAGCCGGTGATGGAGGGCAAGGCGGTGCTCTTCAAACGCTTCGCCGACGTCGATTCCATCGATATCGAACTCAAGAGCGAGGATGTCGACAAGCTGATTGACGCGATCGAGCTGATGGAGCCGACCTTTGGCGGCATCAACCTTGAGGATTTCAAGGCGCCCGAATGCTTCATCATCGAACAGACGCTTAAAGAACGGATGAACATTCCGGTCTTCCATGACGATCAGCATGGCACCGCGATCATCGCGGCGGCGGGTGTCATCAACGCCGCGCTGCTGACCGGCCGCAATCTCAAGGACATGAAGGTGGTCGTGAACGGCGCCGGCGCGTCGGCGATCGCGTGCACCGAACTGATCAAGTCGATCGGCGTCGCACATGACAATGTCATCATGTGCGACAGCAAGGGCGTCCTCTATCAGGGCCGCACCGAAGGCATGAACCAGTGGAAGTCGGCGCATGCGGTCAAGACCGACCGGCGCACGCTGACCGAGGCATTGAAGGGCGCGGATGTTTTCCTAGGCCTGTCGGTCGCCGGCGCGGTGACGCCCGAGATGGTCAAGGACATGGCCGACAAGCCGATCATCTTCGCGATGGCCAATCCCGACCCGGAAATCACGCCGCCGCAAGCCAAAGCCGTGCGTCCCGACGCGATCGTTGCAACCGGCCGCTCGGACTATCCCAATCAGGTCAACAACGTCCTTGGCTTCCCCTTCATCTTCCGTGGCGCGCTCGATGTGCGGGCGACGACGATCAACGAGGCGATGAAAGTCGCCGCCGCGCGCGCGATCGCCGAACTGGCGCGCGAGCAGGTGCCCGAGGAAGTCGCCAAGGCCTATGGCCGCTCGCACAGCTTTGGCCCCGACTATATCATTCCCGCGCCCTTCGACCCGCGCCTGATGGAAATGGTGCCCGCCGCCGTCGCGCAGGCCGCGATGGACAGCGGCGTCGCGCAAAAGCCGATTACCGACATGGCGGCCTATCGCCAGTCGCTGAAGGCGCGGCTCAACCCTACGACGACCTTGCTGACCACGGCCTATGAAATGGCGAAGGCGGAGCCCAAGCGCGTCGTCTTCGCCGAGGCGGAAGAAGAGGTCGTGCTGCGCGCCGCCATCCAGTTTCAGAATCTGGGCTATGGCACCGCCGTCCTGGTCGGCCGTGAAGGTGTGCAGGATCAGTTGAAGGCGCTCGGCGTCGATGATCCATCCGCATTTGAGTTGCACAACAGCGTCAATTCGCCGCTAGTCGAGGAGATGGTCGACATCCTTTATACTCGGCTTCAGCGCCGGGGCTATCTGCGCCGCGATTGCGAGCGGATGGTCAATCGCGATCGCAACATCTTCGGCTCGCTGCTGGTCAAGATGGGGCAGGCCGACGCCATGGTGACGGGCATGACCCGCCCCTATGCGCAGACGCTGCGCGAGGTTAAGCGGGTGATCGATCCCGCCACGGGCCGCGTTCCCTTCGGCGTCCATGTTATGGTGGCGAAGGACAAAACGGTGTTCATCGCCGACACCACCGTCAACGAGCGCCCTTCGGCCAGCGAACTCGCCGACATTGCCGAGGGCACGGTCGCGGTCGCTCGCGCCATGGGGCATGATCCGCGCGTCGCCTTCCTGTCTTACTCCAATTTCGGCAATCCGGTCGGATCAGACCTGGAGAATATCCGCAGCGCGATGCGCGCACTCGAAGAGCGCGGCGCCGACTTCGAATATGAGGGCGACATGACTGCCGACGCGGCGCTCAATCCAGCGGTCATGAAAAATTATCCGTTCAGCCGCCTGTCGGCGCCGGCCAATGTGCTGGTGATGCCAGGGCTGCAATCGGCCAATATTTCCGCCAAGCTGCTGCGCGAACTTGGCGGCGTGTCGCTGGTCGGACCGATGCTGGTCGGCATGGAAAAGTCGGTGCAGATCGCGACCATGGCCTCCAACGCGTCGGAACTGCTGACGCTCGCGGTGCTGGCGGCGGGCGGCATCGCGCGCTGACGAGAGGTGGGCCGGCCTGTCTTGCCGCTGGCTTTTCCGGGTAATTGACGTTAACGTCAAGGCATAGTCTTCGGAGAGATGCCTTGAGCCAATTCATGCCCCCCGTGCGCGAACAATTGCTGCTGCTCGAAGACCAGCCCGCCGTCGCAGGCCTCGACCCGGAAAGCGTGGCCGCGATCCTCGATGGCGCAGGCCAGATCGCCAGCGACAGTTGGGCGCCGCTGCGCCGCGTCGGCGACAGGGAAGGCGCACGCTGGACCGACGAGGGTGTTCGGATGCCCACCGGGCATCACGCGGCCTATCGCGCCTTTGTCGAGGGCGGCTGGGGCACGCTCGGCGTTGCACAGGACCATGGCGGGCAAGGGCTTCCCTTTGCGTTGCAGGTGGCGGTAATGGACAGCCTGGGCTGCGCGAATACGGCGCTGACGCTCTGCCCCATCCTGACGAGCGGCGCGGTCGAGGCGCTGAGCCGCCATGGTAGCGCACAGCAGCAGGCGCTCTATCTCGCCAAGCTCGTGTCGGGCGAATGGACCGCCACCATGAACCTCACCGAACCGCAGGCGGGATCCGACGTCGGCGCGCTACGCAGCCGCGCCACGCCCCGCGAGGATGGCGGCTGGGCGATTTCGGGCACCAAGATATTCATCTCCTATGGCGACCATGACCTGACTGACAATATCGTCCATCTCGCCCTTGCCCGCACGCCCGGCGCGCCGGAGGGGACAAAGGGCATATCGCTGTTCCTCGTCCCTAAATATCGTCTGAACCCCGACGGCACACCCGGCGCATTCAACGATGTCCGCGCCGTCTCGATCGAACATAAGCTCGGCCTCCACGCTTCGCCCACCTGCGTCATGAGCTATGGCGAAAAGGACGACTGCATCGGCGAACTGATCGGGCCGGAGGGCGGCGGCATGCGCGCGATGTTCACGATGATGAACAATGCCCGCCTGTTCGTGGGTCTGCAGGGCGTGCACGTCGCCGAGGCCGCGACGCAGGCGGCGGTCGCCTATGCCAAAAGCCGCGTGCAGTCCGCCCGCGCCGGTGCTGCCGACCGCACCCCTGTCCCCATCATCGAACATGCCGATGTGCGCCGGATGCTGCTGCGCATGCGGGCGCTGACCGACGCCGCGCGCGCCGTCGTCTATCATGTCGCGGGCCTGACCGACGCGGGCGAGGCGGACATGGTCGCGTTGCTGACCCCGGTAGCAAAGGCCTATCCGACCGATATCGGCTGCGAAGTCGCCTCGCTCGGTATCCAGGTGCATGGCGGCATGGGCTTCGTCGAGGAAACCGGCGTGGCGCAATATTATCGCGATGCCCGCGTCTTCCCCATTTATGAGGGGACGAACGGCATTCAGGCTGCCGATCTGGTCACGCGCAAGCTGACCCTGGGCAGCAGCTTCGACGATCTGATGGGCGTGATCGGCCGAGCGGCGCGCAATTCCGCGCTCGGCGCTCTGGCGCGGGAATGTGCCGCGCTCGGCAACTGGCTGCGCACGCTTCGCCCCGAGCAGCGCCTTGCGGGGAGCACGCCCTTCCTCACCCTTATTTCGGTCACGGTCGGGGGTTGGCTGCTGGAAGGCCAGTTGGCCGCGCTGGCAGGGGACGATGGTCCTTTCGCGACGCGCAAGCGGGCCAGCATCGCCTTCTATCTCGACCAGGTCCTGCCCGAGGCAGTGGGCCTCGTCGCGGCCGTGCGGGCGCCGTCGGCGGCGGTGGAGACCTTGCCGGCGGAGATGTTCGCCTGATGGGCGCGGTGGATCGCCGGCTTGCCAGACCGGCGCCGACGCGTAAGAAGGGTGGCTCTTCCAACATCCTATCGGGACGGGCGACATGAGCGAGGCAGGGATGATCGACGGCACGGTGTTCCGGCATGTGCTTGGCCATTATCCGACCGGGGTATGCGTGATTACCGCGGTGACGCCCGAGGGCGATCGGGAAGGGATGATCGTCGGCAGCTTCACTTCCGTATCGCTCGATCCGCCGCTCGTCGCTTTTTTTCCCGCGCGGGAGTCGCGCAGTTGGGCGCGAGTCGAGAGCGCCGGGCGTTTCTGCGTCAACGTGCTCAGCAGCGCGCAAAAGCCGCTGTGCCGCCAATTCGCGGCGAGCGGCACCGACAAGTTCGTCGGCGTCACGCACCGCGAGTCGCCGCTGGGCGCGCCGATCCTCGACGGCGTCGTCGCCTGGATCGACTGCACGCTTGAGGCGGTGCATGAGGCGGGCGATCACTTCATCGCCATCGGGCGCGTGCACGCGCTCGAAGTGGAACGGCCCGGCATGCCGCTGCTCTTTTTCCAGGGCGGCTATGGGGAATTTTCCGCGTTTCAATGATCCCCTCCGCGTGAAAGGGGTGGCTTACGCGCCCTTAACGCCTCGGCGCCTATGCCCGCCCTATCGAAATATGCTCAAGGGGCCGTGAAGGCATGACCGCGCTGCTCATCACCGTCGACACGGAATTGTCCGCCTTGCTGCACCAGCGAGGTGCGAGCGTCGCCGACAATGTCGCCCGCTCGATCTGGGCGGAAACGCCGCAGGGCGCTTTTGGCATCGGCTGGCAGATGGGCGTGATGGAGCGGCGTGGCCTCAAAGGCGTGTTTTTCCTCGATCCTCTGCCGGCGCTCGTTCATGGCGCCGACTTCCTTGAACCCATCGTCACGCAGATCGTCGGCCGCGGGCATGAGGTCCAGCTGCATATCCACAGCGAATGGCTGCAATGGGCACCACTGTCGCCGGTCGAGGGGCGCCAGGGCCATAATATCGGCGATTTCAGCCTCGCCGATCAGATCGTCCTACTGCGCCTCGCGCGGCAACTGCTCGAACAGGCGGGGGCGCCGCAGATCACCGCCTTTCGCGCCGGTAATTTCGGCGCAAACGACGATACGCTGCGCGCGCTGGCGACGATCGGCATCGCCTGGGACAGCAGCGTCAATCCCGCCTATCTGGGGGAGGGCGGGTGCGGCATCGGCTTGCCTGCCAGCCTGATCGACGCGACCCGACGCTGCGGGACGGCGGAATTGCCGGTATCGGGCATAGTCGACCGGCCAGGCGGCTTCCGCCCGGCCCAGGTCTGCGCCATGTCGGCGGCTGAGATGCGCACCGGCCTTGTCCATGCGGCACGGGAGCGCCACGACGCCTATGTCGTCGTGACCCATAGTTTCGAGATGCTCTCGCGCGACCGGCAGCGCCCGAACCGCACCGTCATCGCCCGGTTCGAAGCTTTGTGCGCGGCGGCGGAACGGACGGAGGGTGTGCGCTCCGCCGGTTTCAACGACCTGTCGCCGACGATCGCCGACCAGCCGGCGCGCGGGGCGACGCGAGTCGGGCCAAGCCCCCTGCGCACCGGGCTGCGCATGGCGCAGCAGGCATGGGCGACCTGGCGCTATGAACGATCGGGCGCACGCGCCTGAACCGGGCAGTACGCGTCAGGAGGACCGTCCGCCGAGCATCGCCGCCTCGTCCCCACGCAGGGTGAGCACTTCGACGCCCGTGCGCGTTACTGCGACCGTATGCTCGAACTGGGCGGACAGCTTGCCGTCATTGGTTACCACCGTCCAGCCATCGTCGCGCGTCGACACTTTACGGCTGCCCTGGTTGACCATAGGCTCGATCGTGAAAACCATGCCCTCGCGCAGCTTGAGGCCGGTGCCGCGCCGACCATAGGCACGCACTTCGGGTTCCTCGTGCATTTCACGGCCGATGCCGTGGCCGCAATAGTCGCGCACGATGCTGTAGCCAGCCGCCTTGGCATGGCGTTCGATCGCCGCGCCGACATCGCCCAGGAATGCGCCGGGCCGCACCTGCCTGATCCCCTGCCACATCGCTTCCTGCGCAACGCGCACCAGCCGCCGCGCCGCCGGAGCAACATCGCCCACCATATAGGTCTTGCTCGAATCGGCGATGAAGCCGTTTTTTTCAAGCGTGATGTCTAGATTGATGATGTCGCCGTCGCGGATCACCTCGCGTTCGCTGGGGACGCCATGGCAAACGACCTGATTGATCGAGCAGTTCAATACATAGGCAAAGCCATATTGCCCCTTGCTTGCCGGGCGAGCGGCGAGATCGTTGGTGATGAAATCTTCGACCAAGTCATTGACCGCCATTGTCGTCATGCCCGCCAGCGCCTGGCGATCGAGCATCTCGAACACCGATGCCAGAAGCTTGCCCGACACGCGCATCAACGCCAGTTCATCCGGCGTCTTCACCATCTCAAGCGGCCGCGGCGATCGGATGAGCAGGCACGGCTGCCAGCTGCGCGGCGACGATTTCATTGAAAGACAGAGTCGGATTGGCTTCCGCCAACATGCCGATCTTCATCCAGAATTCTGCCTGCGCATTAATGGACCTGCACATGACGCTGCTGGCTCGGCGCGCTTCGTCGTGCAGTGCTTCATCGATCTTCACCAGTCCCATGACGCCATCCTTCAAACCGAGTATATGAATCATATATGTTCCATATATTTGCGCGTCAATCTGGCGTTGTCGCTCGTCTGCCGGCCGGCGACGCTGCCTCGACCGCCCAGTCCAGGCGCAATGACCCGCCAGCGTCCCCGGCTATTGCAACACCGCCGCGCGCCTCGATCCCGGCCGCGACGGCGCGCCGCTGGCGCAGCAGCGCGCCCTGAACGACGATCTGCCGGTCGAGTCGGGCAGCGGCCCAGGCGGCGGTGGACAGTGCCTCATCGTCGATGACCCCTTCGACCACCGATATGGCAGGCAAGTCCACCGATGCGGGCGGCGCGAGCATAACTGTCCAGCGCGACAGGGCGCGACGGGCACGGGTCTCAAGCGCGCGATAGCCGCGCATGTCCATGCCGGGCAGTTCGGCTGCGGTCGCGGCCAGATGGCGACCTTGTGGATCGATCGCCACCTCGGCCGGGTCGATTCCGGCGATCAGTGCAAGATCGGCGGCGGCGCGGCGCCGTTCCTGTGCTTCGTCGGACGCGCCGGCGCTGTTGGCGCGCGCGATCTGCGCCGCCTCGATCCCGCCTTGCGCGGGCGTGGCGCGCAACTGGTCAACATGAAGGTCGACCGGGCGACCGAACCGGCGTGAAAGCTCGCCTGTCAGCGCCTGGTCGGCAAGTGGATCGATGCGCGTCGTCAACACCACGGCGCGGATGCGGATCGGTCGCGCGGCATGATCGATATCGAGCTGGCCCAGCCGGGAGGCATCGGCGAAATGCGCGCGGATCGTATCGCGCACCTGCCGCTGCGCCGAAGCTTCGAACGCGATCTGGCGCAAGCCGGTCAGCAACGGCACCGAAAGCAACCCCAGCGCGCCGACGAACAGCGCCAACTGCCATCCGGTATGCTGAGGGCTCAGATGCCGGCCAAAGCCATAGACACGTGCGACCAAGGCGGCGGTCAGCGCGATGGTGATGGCGTTGGTTAGGAACAGCAGCAGCGAGCCGGAAAAGACCGTCCAGTTCCAGGTCGCGATGCCGAAACCCACGACCGCGAGCGGCGGCATCAGCGCGATGGCGATCGCGACGCCCACCACCGTGCCACCCCGGCCGCGAATGAGCGCATAGGCGCCCGCGACGGCCGAGAGTAACGCCACCAACAGATCGAACAGGGTCGGCCGGGTGCGTCCGGCGATCTCGCTGGTGATCGTCTGGATAGGGGAGAGCGAGACGAACATCGCCGATAGCAGCACCGCAATCACCGACCCGGCGATCAACGCGGTCAGTGCCCGCCGGATTTCGCGCGTGTCGAACGTCGCGATGCCAAAGCCAAGCCCGATGATCGGCATCATCAGCGGCGAGAGCAACATCGCACCGATCAGCACGGCGACCGAAGGCATCAGCAGGCCCAGCAACGAAATTGCGGCGGATACGACGATCAGGAAGGCGTAGCGCCCAGACCAGCCCGAATCTTCGGCAATTTGTTTGAGAACGGCGTCGTAATCGACGCCGCCGACCACCCAAATGCGCCACCAGCGGCTGAACCTGTTGCGTTGCCGGGTGGCGGCAGAGACATTGACCGTTTCTTTCATGGTCGGCGTCTGTAGGCGATGTGGTCCGGTCTTGCGAACCCCCGAAGCGAGACGGGCAGGGCAATCCGTTGCCAACTATCCGCATCAAGTACCGCTGCATCCCAGCCCGCGTCGTCCGCCACCGCCTGCGATACCATGCTGCGTTTAAGCCGAGCGCGGCCGATGCGATCGGACGCTAAAGACTATATCTGATATGCCTTTCCCCAGCGAGAGCGTCGAGGAACTACGCAAGCCGTTTGAAGCCCCGCCCACAATTTGGCAGAGGCCTGTCGAAACCCTTAAGATATGCCTTAGGGGCAGGGCGCTTATCTCAACGCAGCGCAAAGCCCCTCGCGACAGTCGCGGTTTTCAACGTGTTGCTCGGGAATATTGGCGGAGACGGAGGGATTCGAACCCTCGGTGCCGAATTCTCAGCACGACGGTTTAGCAAACCGTTGGTTTCAGCCACTCACCCACGTCTCCAAACATGGCCTGAACGCCCGCTTATGGCGGACAGCGGCTAGGCGAACAGGCCTATAACGAGGGGCCAGACGGATGGCAACGGCGATAACGCATCCGATGCCCTGCTTTTTTGCTACTTCAAAAGGCCGCTCCTTCTGTTTCTCCAGCGCGGCTTTCGCCCGACTTGACGTTCGTTCATTGTCGTTTCAGCTTGAAAGCCGTTAAGCATGGGCGACGGACATCGGTTTAGCGGGGGATTGGATAGCATGATCGCAGGCATGGCAAAGGCATTGGCGCGCTATGCGCGGGCTGGCGGAATGGCGGTGGCGCTCGCAACTTTGAGCGTCGCACCCGCCGGCGCACAGGTGCGCACGGTCGATCCCAATGTCGCCATCGACGCCGATCTGGCGCCGGTGCCGCAGCAGGCGCCTCGTCCCAGCGATCCGGGTGTCGACAGCAGCGCTCGCGCCGGCACGTCCCAAGGTGGGCAGGTCGGGACCGACAGCAGCGTCTATGATACGCAGGGTGACGGCGCCGTGACGGGCGGCACGACCGCAACCGGGGCGCCGGTGACGGCCAATTCGCCGCCTGCGTCGATTTCACCCACCGATTCTTATCAGGAAGACGATCTGATCGGCGCGGCCGAAGGCGTGTTCGGCAAAGGGGCTGAGGGGCTGGCCGGGTTGATCGAAAAGGTGCTCAAGGAGCAGGGACGGCCCAACGCCTATATCGCCGGGCGAGAGGCGTCGGGCGCGTTTGTCGTGGGCCTGCGCTATGGGTCGGGCACGCTGACCCACAAGGTCGAGGGCAAGCGCCAGGTCTACTGGACCGGTCCGTCGATCGGGTTCGACGTCGGCGGCAATGCGGGCAACACGTTCGTCCTCGTCTATAATCTCTACGACACGCAGGATCTTTATCACCGCTTCCCGGCGGCCGAGGGCACCGCCTATCTGGTGGGCGGCTTTACCGCCAGCTATCTGCGCTGGGGCAATGTCGTGCTGATCCCGATCCGGCTGGGCGTGGGCTATCGGCTCGGCATCAATGCCGGCTATATGAAGTTCACCGAAAAGCGGAATTGGCTGCCTTTCTAGAGCGCAAGGTCGAACTGGCGCGGGCGTTCTTCCGGAGCGTCCGCTTCCAGATTGTGGACGCCCAGGCCGAGCAGCCGCGCCTCCATGCGCAGCGGCAGTTGCGCGCGGAGCAGCGCGCAGCCCGTCTCCGTCAGCAACGCCGGCGTGCGCACCGCGCTGGTAAAGCTGCGCGACCGGGTGATGATGCGGAAATCAGCGAACTTGACCTTGAGCACCACCGTCCGGCCATAGGCCTGGGCGCGCTCGATCCGGGTCCACAGGCTTTGGGCGATCTTCTCCACTTCGGCGACAAGCGCGGCTTCGTCGGTCAGGTCGTCGACGAACGTGTCCTCGACGCTCACCGACTTGCGCCCCTCCCGCTCGCGCACCGGGCGATCGTCCTGACCCCGTGCCGCGCGCCAGTAATAATCGGCGGCGCTGCCAAAATGCGCCTGGAGGAAGGCCATGTCGCGCGCGCGCAGGTCCGCGCCGGTCTCGATGCCCAGCGCCTGCATCCGCCGCGCCGTCACCGGCCCCACACCATGGATGCGCCGCACCGGCATGGCGGCGATGAAGGCGGCTCCTTCCTCCGGCCGGACGACGCACAGGCCATCAGGCTTGTTCTGGTCCGACGCCAGCTTGGCGATCAGCTTGTTGTAGGAAACCCCGGCCGATGCCGTCAGCCCGGTTTCGGCGCGGATCATCGCCCTTATCTCCTGCGCGATGCGCGTGGCCGAGCCGATGCCCGGCTTGTTCACCGTGACGTCGAGATAGGCCTCGTCGAGCGACAGGGGCTGCACGATGTCGGTGAAGCGGGCGAAGATGGCGCGGATCTGCGTGGAGACCTCGCGATAGACCTCGAAGCGCGGCTTGACGAAAAGCAGGTCGGGACAGAGTCGCCGCGCGCGCATGCCGGGCATCGCCGAACGGACACCGAAGACGCGCGCTTCATAGCTGGCGGCCGCGACCACGCCGCGCGGTCCCCCACCACCGACCGCGACCGGCTTGCCACGCAACGCGGGGTCGTCGCGCTGCTCGACCGACGCGAAAAAGGCGTCCATGTCGACATGGATGATCTTGCGCGGCCCGGGCGAAGCGGCTGGCGGCGGTGAGTCCATGGCAGCGCTATGCCATGATGAAGAACGAAAGGGAAACGCGTAAAGCCGCTCAGCCCTTGGGCGGCGTCCCGTCCTTGAGCGCCAGCAGCGCGGCGAAGGGGCTGGCCTGTTCCTCGGTCAGTACGCCCGCCGCGCGCAGCACCGTGTCGGCATCGGGCGCGCGGGGATAGGGTTCCATCGCCAGCGCCATCGTTTCGGCGACGGCTTCCCCCATGTCGAGCGACAGGCCGTCATAGCCGATGATGTCATAATCCTCGACGTCAAGTTCGATCTCTTCGCCCTCTGCGGCGGTCGCCCGGTCGGAAACGAAGCGCAAGGTGAAGTCGGTAGCGATCGTTTCCGGGACAGGAGCGGCGGTCGCGACGCAGGGCTGCGCCAGCGTCGCGCGCATGCGTCCGCGCGCCAGCACTCCGTCTCCCTCGCGCGTCAGACTATAGTCTGCCTCCAGCCGGTCGAGCGCGATCAGGCCGAAGCGTTTGGCGAGGGCGGCGCGCTCGGCGGCGTTCGCGCCGATCGTCGTCACCTCCGCCGCCCGGTCGATCTGGTCGGCACGGACGGGGCGGGAAAATTCCGGGACGGGCTCGGCGCTCATGCGAAGTCTCCGCGCAGCAGCGCAGGCCGATCCGCCACTTCCAGCCGCGCCCAGACAGCGCGCAACGCCGACTCGGCATGATCTATCGCCGTGTCGGCCGGCGGCGTGCCGCGATAGAGGTTGCGCGCAATCGCCTCACGCAGCGCCGGGCCATTGTCGGCAACCGCACGATAGGCGGCGATTCGGCCGCCAAGCGCGCTCATCATCCGCCCGACATGCTTGCCCACGACGACGTCGCCAATGCCTTCCTGCCGCAACTGCCCGTCCATGTCGTCGACGAACAATTCGGTGAGCCAGACCGATTCCTGCGTCGCCTCCAACGCGTCCAACCGCGTCAGCACCAGCGCCAGGATGGCGACGATCATGTCGAAACGCCCATCGATCGAATCGGGCACCTGCCCCTTCACATACCAATGCGGTTGCCGTCCCTCCGCCACGATAGCGCGGTAAAGTGGCGACAACCCCTGGCGGGGGTCGGATCGGCGCAGCAGGCGCTGGAACAGGGTGGGGGAGGCGGAAGACATAAGAGCGGCCGGTTCTCGTGAACGATATTGGCGGATACCGGCGCACCGGCGCGCGACGGGCCTTGCCGGCCACCACGCATTTCCATATTGATCGGCACGTCGCCCGATGCAATGGCGGCGTGTTGTGACGACACAGGTTTTTCCGGGGAGTCGCCCCCGCCAGGAGACGTGCATGCCCCAGTTCAACCGCTTGCTGCCCAGCGGCCACTCTTTGAGCGGACGGCTCCTGCTGGGTCTTGGCCTCGGCGCGATGCTGGTGGGCGCGTCGGGCTGCACCCGTGTCCGCACGCATCAGGGCTATTCGGTCGACAAACTGCTGGTTGATTCGATCCAGCCGGGCATCGACAATCGCGCCTCGGTCGAAGGGACGCTCGGCCGTCCGACCTTTACCGCGCAGTTCGGCGATCAGGACTGGTATTATGTCTCGCGCGAAATGCGCGCGCTCGCCTTCTCCAGTCCCAAGCCAGTCGAGCAGACGGTCCTGCACATCCGTTTCGACGCGGCGGGCAATGTCGTCGCGGTCGATCGCAAGGGGCTGGAGCAGGTTGCGCGCATTTCGCCTGTCGGTGACAAGACCAAGACGCTCGGCCGCAACCGCAGCCTGTTCGACGAGATTTTCGGCAATATCGGTGCCGTCGGCGCCGGCGGCATGGGCGGCGGCGGGGCAGGTCCCGGCGGTGGTGGCGGTCCGAACGGCAGCTGAACCATGGCGGGCAAGGATAAAAGCGGCATGACCGGCGTCACCGTCCATCAATTCCCCTGCCTGTCGGACAATTACGGCTTTCTGCTGCGGGACGACGCAAGCGGCGACACCGCATGCATCGACACGCCCGACGCGGCGGCGATCCTGCGCGAACTGGACGTGACCGGCTGGCGCCTGACCGCGATTCTCAACACCCATTGGCATCCCGATCATGCGGGCGGCAATGAAGCGGTCAAGGCCGCGACCGGGGCGACCATCTACGCGCCGGCTGAGGTCGCGGCGCATTTCCCGATCGATGCCCAGGTCGCGGACGGCGACCGGCTGCGCCTAGGCGAAACCGAGATAGAAGTGATGGCGAGCGGCGGCCATACGCTCGGGCATATCGTCTATCATCTGCCTGAGCCGGGCCTTCTGTTTGCGGGTGACACGCTCTTCCCGATGGGTTGCGGCCGCCTGTTCGAAGGCACGGCGGCGCAGATGTGGGACAGCCTCAGCCGCATCGCCGCGCTGCCGCGCGAGACGGTCGTCTATTCCGCGCATGAATATACGCTCGCCAACGCCACTTTCGCGCTGTCGGTCGATGACAGCCCGGTCGTGGCCAAGCGTGCCGCCGAGGTGGCGCAGGCGCGGGCGCGGAGTGAATGGACCGTGCCGACGACGATCGGCGCGGAACGGGACAGCAATCCCTTCCTGCGCGCGCCGGGCCTTGCCCTTGCGGCGGGCGCGGTCGACGATGCCGAGGCGTTCGGGCGGGTTCGCGCGGCCAAGGACGGCTTTAAGGGCTAAGGGCAGGCGCGCCGACGCGCTAATCGTTGATCCAGACCTCGATCGGCACCCGATCCTGATGCAGCACGACGCGCACCGGCAGCGCTTCGACCGGTCCCGGCGCGAGCGCTGCGCGATATACCGCCTGCTTGCCTGCGCCGCCAATCTGAAGGATCAGCAGCTGGCTGTTTAGTAAGCCGGCGCGGCTAAGCGACATGCGCTCATGCGGGGCGGCGGGCGGCGTCATGGCGATGGTCAACGCCTGCGTCGAGAGAGCTTCTGCCAACTGCGTCGCCTCGGGGAAAAGCGATGCGGTATGCCCGTCGTCCCCCATGCCAAGCAACGTCACGTCGAACGGCAGCGGCAGGGTGGCCATCGCAGCCTCGCATTCCGGCCGCCCGGCGCGCGGATCGGCCGCCTCATTCTTCATCGGGACGAAGCGCGCGGCGGTGGCCGGGCCTCGCAGCAGATGGGTGCGGATCAGACGTGCATTGCTATCTTCATGGTCGGCCGGCACCCAGCGCTCATCCACTTGCGCGACGATGACCTTGTCCCAGGGCAGCGCCGCATCCTGCAATGCCTCGAACAGCGGCACCGGCGACCGTCCGCCCGACAGGGCGAGCGTGGCGACCCCGCGCGCGGCGATCGCTTCGGCTAGACGCCCGGCGATCGCGGCAGCGAGGTGGCGTGCCGCCTCCTGCGCGTCGGAAAAGGCATGTTCGGTGAGGTTGGGCATCAGAGTTTCCATGTGATGAAGGAAAGGGCTGCTCCCTGTCATGACGCGTGCCTTTCTGGCAGGTTCCCTTGGCCAGTAGAGCTGGTTTTACGCGGCCTTAACCGTATTTGCTTAGCCTTTGGAGCGGATTAAGGTACGGAAGGGCGAAGAGATGCGACAGGATTTCCGTTTGCCGGTGCGGGCCGAACTACTACGGCGGATCGACGGCATCGCCGCCGAACGCGGGCATTTTTCCGCCGCCCGGCTGCACGCCGCGGTCGATCATATCCGCTTCATCGCCCACGCCCATCATCTCGACACGATCGAAAGCCAGGCCGAAATCCTGCAGTCGGCTGTGTCTCTCCATGGGCTGGACGCGGTGCTGATGTCCTATCTCGACGGCATGCATCAGGCCGTGCTCAGCGATCCCGCCCTGCGTCCGTCATGAACCGGGGCTAGGATGGATTCGCTGCTGAGCGCGCTGGTCGGGTGCCTGCTGGGGGAGATCGGCGACAAGAGCCAGCTCCTGCTGCTGGCGCTTGCCATCCGTTTCAATCGCGACGGCGCGGTCATTGCGGGCATGGTCGTCGCGGCGCTCGCCAACGCGGCGATCTCGGCCAGCGCGGGCGCCTTCATCGGGCCGATGCTGGGCGGTGACGCGCGGCTGCTGTTCCTGTCGCTGTCCATCCTGTTCCTGGGACTCGGCATGCTCTGGCCGGCAAAGGCGCCCGACACGCTTTCGGGCTGGCGTCTCGGTCCGTTCCTGACAGCGATGCTGGGGCTCTTCATCCTGGGTTTCGGCGATGGACCGCAATTCCTGATCCTGGGGATAGCGGCGCGCAGCGGTGATCCGGTGCTAGCCGGTATCGGCGGCGCGATCGGCGTCATCGGTGCGGGCCTGCCGGTGGTGCTCCTGCGCCAGCGATTCTACGCCATCATGCCGTTGCGCGCGATCCGGATCGCGGGCGCCTGCATCCTGCTGCTCATCGGCGCAGTCGCCGCGCTGACCGCATTGCGTTTGTTCTGATCGCTTGGTTCGGTCAGTCTGAACGACAATTTCGCTCTGTCAGCCGCTTATTTACGGGCACCATTTGTGCGGGCAATCATTATAAGGGCGAAATCATCTTCCTGCTTCTGAAAGGAGCCGCCATGACCGCCCCCAATCTCGACACGCCGACCGATCTACGCAGCAACGCCACCAAATCCGTGGCCGAAGCGCTCAATGGCGTACTTGCGGACAGCTATGCGCTTTATTTCAAAACGAAAAACTTCCATTGGCATGTGTCGGGACCGCATTTTCGCGACTATCATCTGATGTTCGACGAACAGGCGACGCAGATTCTGGCTACCACAGACCTCATCGCCGAACGGGTGCGCAAGACTGGCAACACGACGCTGCGCTCGATCGGCGACATTTCGCGGCATCAGTCGCTTTCCGACAATGACGCGGACTATGTCAGCCCTTCCGACATGCTGCACGAACTGCGCGACGACAATCTGAAGCTGGTCGAGGCGCTGCGGGCGGCCAAGGCGGCGGCGACCGAAGCGGGGGACAATGCGACCGAAGGCATTGTCGATGATTGGACCGACCAGGCCGAGGAGCGCGCCTGGTTCCTGTTCGAGGCAAGCCGGGGCGCCTGAGGCGGAGATGGCGCGGAGATTCGGCTCCGCGTCCCGCTCCCTGTCATGCGGCCCATCGCATTGACAGCGTGCGACACCGGTCCTAGCGCCGAACGGGCAATGGCGACCCTCTCTTCCAGCGATGACAGCCGGTTCGGCTTGCGAAAGACCGCCCGGCTGACCCGGCCGTTGCCGCTGTCCAGCGGCGCCGTGCTGGCGCCGGTCGATATTGCCTATGAGACCTATGGGACGTTAAACGCCGACCGGTCCAACGTCATCCTCATCTGCCATGCGCTGACCGGCGACCAATATGTCGCATCGGAGCACCCCGTCACCGGCAAGCCCGGCTGGTGGTGGCGCATGGTCGGGCCGGGCAAGCCGGTCGATCCGGAGCGGCACTTCATCGTTTGCTCCAACGTCATCGGCAGCTGCATGGGATCGTCCGGGCCGGCCAGCCTGGACGCGGCGACCGGCGCACCGATGGCGATGCGCTTTCCCGTGCTCACCATCGCCGACATGGTGCGCGCGCAGGCGATGCTGCT
>JBEVMZ010000222.1:0-3638 GCA_040508335.1 Sphingobium sp. | reverse complement strand
GCGCCGATCCTGCGGCGCTCGGCGCATGGACGGCCGAACCGGTGTCGCCGACGCCGATCGGCGCGATGCCGATCTTCGAAGCAGCGGAACGCAACTTCGCGCCCGCGCTGGCCGATCGCCGGGCAAGCTTCCTGACACCACCGCCGCAGGCGCGCGCGGAGCCGGCCGCAAGTCCGGCACCCGAAGGCACGAACTTCCCCCTCGGCGTCGCGCGCGGACAGGTCGCGCGCACCTATATCGTCGCCGAGGCGCAGGACGGCCTCGTCATCGTCGACCAGCATGCCGCACACGAACGGCTGACGCTCGAACGTATGCGCCGTGCTATCGAGGAAGCGGGCGGGGGTATCGCAAGCCAGGCGCTGCTGCTGCCCGAAGTCGTCGAACTGGACGAACCCGCCTGCGACCGGCTGGAAGCCAGGATCGAGGAGCTCAAGGATTTCGGCCTCGCGCTCGAACGCTTCGGTCCGACCGCGATGCTGATCCGCGCCGTCCCCGCTATGCTGGGTCAGACCGATGCGCAGGCGTTGGTGAGCGACCTTGCCGACGATCTGGCCGCCTATGACGGTGCATTATCACTCAAGGCCCGGCTGGATCTCGTTGCCGCGACCATGGCCTGTCATGGATCGGTGCGCGCTGGCCGTACGCTCAGCGTCGCTGAAATGAATGCGCTGCTGCGCGAAATGGAGGTGACGCCGCGCTCGGGCCAATGCAACCACGGGCGACCGACATGGGTGAAGCTTGGCCATGGCGACATCGAAAAGCTGTTCGGAAGGAAATAGATGATCCTGCTTTCGGCCCTGCTCGCCGCGTCCCCTTTGCCGGGCATCTCCGCAGTGCCGGCGCCCCAGGCCGCGCCCTGCGCTTCGCCGCACGACATCCCCGAGCCGTGGACGAGCTGGTTTCAGAGCGGGGAGATGCAGGCGGGGACGCAGACCGATGGCGCGCCCTCGCTGATCCTGGGTCAACCGGTACTGGCCTTTCTGACGCCGGTCGAGCATGTCTATTTTCCGGTGTCGCCGGGTAAGGATGGCGGGCAGGGGTTCGGCGGGATCTTCACCGTCGCGACCAAGGTTGCCGCGCGCATCGGCATCGCTCTATCGAACCGCGCCTGGGTGGACATCCTCGGGGACAGAGGAGCGCGCGCTTCCGTCGATCATGGCCATGGCTCTGCCTGTACGGACATCCGGAAGATCGTTTGGTTCGACCTCCCGCCCGGCCGTCACGTGGTGCAGGTTGCCGGGTCGCGGGAACCCGCGCTGCGCATCATGGCGGCAGACGCCCGCGCCAACCAACCGGTGCGCTGACAGCAGGGCCGGCTCAGTCCGCCAGCGTGACGGGCTGCGCTTCGGCCCCATAGGCCTGTTCGTCGAGCAGCCCTTCGCGGCGCGCGACGATGGTAGCGACCAGCACCTGCCCCGCGACATTGACCGCCGTGCGCCCCATGTCGAGAATAGGGTCGATGGCAAGGAGCAGGCCCGCGCCCTCCAGCGGTAGGCCAAGCGTCGAGAGCGTCAGCGTCAGCATGACGATCGCGCCGGTCAGGCCTGCCGTCGCCGCCGATCCGAAGACGCTGACGAAGGCGATCAGCGCATAGTCGGCGGCATGGAGCGGAATACCGTAAAAGCCAGCGACGAAGATTGCCGCGAGCGCGGGATAGATGGAGGCGCAGCCGTCCATCTTGGTCGTCGACGCGAGTGGGACGACGAAGGCGGCATAGCCCTTGTCCACGCCCATCTGTTCGGTCACGCGCTCGGTGACGGGCAAGGTGCCGACCGAGGAGCGCGACACGAAGCCGAGTTGGATCGCCGGCCATGCCTTGGCGAAAAAGGCGCCGGGCCGCAAACCATGCGCCAGAAGCAGCGCGGGATAGACGAGGAACAGCGTGATCCCGAGCCCGGCATAGACCGCAGCGGTGAAGCTGCCCAGTTGCGCGAGCGCGCCCCAGCCATAGGTCGCAACCGCTGTGCCGATCAGCGCGGCCGACCCGATCGGCGTCAGACGGATGATCCACCCGAGCACCGCCCGCACGACGGCCAGCAGGGAACGGACGAAGGCGAGGAATGGCTCGGCTCGGTCGCCGACTTTGAGCGTCGCCAGGCCGATGACGATAGAGATGACGAGTAGTTGAAGGATGTTGAAGGAAAGGGTCGTGCTCGCCGTGCCGTCGGCCAGTCTGGTGCTGCCTGCAAGCGCGATGGCATTACCCGGCACCAGCCCTTTGAGGAAATCGAGCCAGCCGCCGCTCGCGGCACCCGGCTGCACGGCGAGCGCGGCGCCGCGCAGCCCCGCACCCGGATCGACGATCAGGCCGATTGCCAGGCCGACTGTCACCGCGATCAACGCCGTGATCGCAAACCACAACAGCGTTTGCCCGGCCAGCCGCGCCGCATTGTCGAGCGCGCGCAGATTGGCTATCGACGCGACGATCGCGGCAAAGACGAGCGGCGGCACCACGGCCTTCAACAGGGAGACGAAGATGCCGCCGGTGACTTTAAGCGTTTCAGCTAGCCAGTTGAGGTTGCCATCGGGGCCGGCACCCATCGCGCGCGCCGCAAAACCGAGCGCCAAGCCAGCCACCATGCCGACCAGAACCTGAAAGCCGAAGCTGCGGAAGTTGAGGGCCATTATGCGCAGGTCTCCAGAACAGATGCTCTCGCGTTATATCGGGCCGAGGCCGCGACATTGCGCGCAAGCATTTCTTGCAGAGGGTGCAAACGGATGCGCGTCATGCATTCCGCTGCGGCATCGTCGGCTCCAGCGTCAAATGCCCGCCGCCACAGCATAGGCCGGGCTGTCGGACTGAAGGGACGAGATGCCGGCCTCCGCCGGCATCTTACCGTCCATTACCGCCGCGCGGCGATGCCGTTCGCTGCCGACAATACTGCCTGCACCGACGCCGTCGCAACGTCGGTATCCTTGCCTATGCCGAAGATGGTGCGGCCATCGGGCCCGCGGCATTCGACATAGGCGGCTGCCGCTACATCCGACCCTGCGCCGATGGCATGCTCATTATAATCGGCAATCTCAAGCTCGACGCCGAATTCGTCGCGCAGCGCGGCGAGAACGGAAGAAAGCAGGCCATTGCCGCGCCCCGAAATGCTGCGCTCCCCGCCTTCATGCGCGATCTTGCCCGTAAAGATGCGATCGCCGGCCGCGCCGCCTTCATGATAGTCGATCAAGCGATAGGCCTGCTCGCCGGACAGGCGATAATAGTCCTGGAACGCAGCCCAGATGTCGGCGGCGTTCAGCTCCCGGCTGCTTTCGTCCGCCAGCGCCTGAACGACTCTGGAGAAATCCGCCTGCATCCGCTTGGGCAGCTTCAGACCCTTATCCTGTTGCAGGACCCAGGCGACGCCGCCCTTGCCCGATTGCGAATTGACACGGATCACCGCCTCATAGTCGCGGCCGAGATCCTTGGGGTCGATCGGCAGATAGGGAACGTCCCAAATCTGGTCGTTGCGCGCTTCCTGTGCGGCGAAGCCCTTCTTGATCGCATCCTGATGGCTGCCGGAAAAGGCGGTGAACACCAGTTCGCCAGCATAGGGGTGGCGCGGGTGGACGGGCAGCTGGTTGCAATATTCGACGGTCTGGATGACTTCGTCGATGTCGCTGAAATCCAGCTGCGGGTTGATACCCTG
>JBEVMZ010000219.1:0-8902 GCA_040508335.1 Sphingobium sp. | reverse complement strand
GGGCGCGACGCGCGGCCAGTGGACCGAAGTGTGGGACGCGTTCGACCGCCGCAAGGTCAAGGGGGCGAGCCCTGCCGCCAATCTCGATGATGCCGATCCCGACATGTTCAAGGCGGCGGGCATCGCGGCGGAGTAATCAGGGAATACAGGCAGGCCAATCCATCGCCTGCCTGTACGCTGAACGGATCGTTTTATTGCGTTCATGCAACGAACATTGCAGGTTGGTGTTCTTCGCTTCATGTCAAATCATTGGCAGGAAGGATCATTGACATGACCAGCATGTTCACACGCGCGCTTACCGCTTTCTCGCTTGGCGCAATGACGCTGACGGGACTGGCCGCGACGCCCGTGGCCGCGCAGCCTCGCTCCGAGCAGGGCCAGCGCGCGCACGAGAGGCGCGACGATCGCCGGGAGTGGCGCGAGGACAGGCGTGACGACCGCCGGGACTGGCGCGGCGACCGCCGGGATGACCGTCGCGACCAGCGGGCGGATCGACGTGATGACCGCCGCGACGACCGGCGCAACTGGCGCAATTACGACTGGAACCGGCCGGATACCCGCTATGGCAACCGCTATCGCCCCGAACGCTATTATCAGGGCGGCGGGCGGGCTCTCCCGGTCAATCGCCAGACCCGTATCTATCGCGGCCATGACAATCGCTATTATTGCCGCCGGCCCGATGGCACGACCGGCCTGATCGTCGGCGCGGCGCTGGGCGGGGTGCTGGGCAATCAGCTCGACCAGGGCGGATCGGGCCTGCTCGGTACGCTGCTTGGCGGTGGTGCGGGTGCGCTGCTTGGCCGGCAGATCGATCGCGGCGGGGCTAGCTGCCGCTAAGCCCAGGGCTGGGCCAATTATCGGATGAAGGAGCCGGGCGATCCATCCAGATCGTCCGGCATCATCTTATGAGGCACCTTATGAGGCGGTCTTCAAACGCACCAGGAGCGGCGCGCCCCCTCCCACGGCCGCGCTAGACCTTCGGCGACGAGCTGGCCGCCGATCGATCCGCCGCGCCGGGTCACGATGTGCAGGCGACGACCGTAGCGGTCGGTGTCACGGTCGGCACTTTCCAGCGAGAAGGCGCCGGCGTTGAGCAGGTCGTGGAGCCGCGTTGTCGCCTGCGCGCCCAAGGCGGCCTCGGCGGGGCAACGCGGCCCGTGGGTTTCGGGCGTATCGATATCGGCGATGCGGATCTTTTCGCCGCGGAACCAGAATGTGTCGCCATCGACGACGCAGTTCTTGCCGCCGCCGCTATGGCAAAAGGCAAAATTCGCCGATAGTCGGTCGCCCGAAGGGGCCTCGATGGGCGCGGCCGGGCGTGAGACGCTGTAATCATGGGCTAGCTGTCGCCATTCGGGCGCGTACCAGCCGAGCAACAGCCCAAGACAGAGCGCATAGACGATCGCCGGGCCGGAAAGGCCGGCCTTGCGGGAACGATAGCGACGGGAAGTGGGAAAACGGGCCATGCCGGTCGGCATAGCCCGCATTCGGCAAAGAGCCGGTTAAAGCCGATCCGTCTTTCCTCCGGAGCGGAAAGAAGCGTCGCGTCAGCCTTCCTCGTCGGTGATACTCAGGCCGTCTTCATCCTCGTCGTCGGGCGTGCCGCCCATGCTTTCTTCCTCGTCATCCATCTGAGGCTCGCCAGCGAACGCGTCCATGTCGATGCGTCCGGAACGGTTCATGTCGTTCATCCGCTCAACGAGGTCGGGCGTGTCGTCGGGGATGATCTGGGCGCGATTGGTCGCGCCGCCGCGCACGCTGTCCTCGCTGATGTCGGTGGAGCGAACGCGCGCGTCGCTGGCGACGTCCTGCGCCTGCGCGCCGCTGTCGTCCTGCTCGAAATTCTCCTCGGGCACTTGCGGGAAGCTGTCTTTGTCCGGGCGATCCATGTTCTTGGCACTCCTTAAACGGGCTAGCAGGATCAACGGACCGGAGCGCCAGCCGTTCCGGCACTTTAAGAAAGCGGCAAAAGCGCTGGACTTGGGCAGCGGCAGCGCGCATGAGCCGCGCTATTCCCGCATCGCCATATCAAGGGGCTTTTCATGCCGCGCCAGCTTATTTCCTCCGGCTCGCCGTTCGAGGCGCAGGTCGGCTATTCCCGCGCCGTCGTTCAGGGCGACTGGTGCTTCGTCGCCGGCACGACCGGCACCGACCCTGAGACGAAGATCATGCCCGAAGGCGCGACCGAGCAGGCCGCCAACGCGCTCAAGGTCATCGGCAAGGCGCTGGACGAGGCGGGCTTTTCCTTCGCCGACGTCGTGCGCGTCACATATTATATCACCGACCCGGCCTATTGGGACGAACTGGGCGCGGCGACCGCGCCCGTGTTCGGCACGGTCCGTCCGGCCGCTTCCTGCGTCGTCGTCGGCTTGATCAAGCCGGAGATGAAGGTCGAAGTCGAAGTCACCGCATTCAAGGGTTAAACGCCATGATCACCATGTACGGCATAAAGAATTGCGACACGATCAAGAAGGCGCGCAACTGGCTCGACAATGAGCGGGTCGCCTACAGCTTTCATGACTATAAGGTGTCGGGCATCGACGAGGGCCGCCTGCGCGACTGGTGCACGGAACATGGCTGGGAAACCATCCTCAACCGCTCGGGCACCACGTTCAAGGCGCTCGATGCCGGCGACAAGGCGCATATCGATGAGGATAAGGCGATTTTCCTGATGGCGACCAACCCTTCGATGATCAAGCGGCCGCTGCTTGATACGGGTCGGGAGGTCATCGTGGGCTTCAAGGCGACGACCTATGAGAATGCGCTCACGGGCGTGAAGGCGTGAGCTTAGGCGCCCTGTCGCGCCTTTGCTTTCTTCTGCTGGGCTTGCTGACCGTCATGCCTGCCGCCGCCCAGCCGCTGATCATCGCCCATCGCGGCGCGAGCGGGGAGCGGCCCGAACATACGCTTGCCGCCTATGAGCGCGCGATCGACCAGGGCGCGGACTATATCGAGCCGGACCTCGTCCTGACCAAGGACGGTGTGCTGGTCGCCCGGCACGAAAATGAGATCGGCGAAACCACCGATGTCGCCGCGCATCCCGAATTTGCCGATCGCCGCCGTCCGCGCACGATCGATGGCAAGGAGGTCACCGGCTGGTTCACCGAGGATTTCACGCTCGCCGAACTGCGGACCCTGCGGGCGCGCGAACGGCTGCCCGAACTGCGGCGTGACAATAGCCGCTTCGACGGCCTTTATCCGGTGCCGACCTTCGAAGAAATATTGCAGCTTGTCCGCGCCAAGGAGGCAGAAGCCGGCCGGCGCATCGGTCTGTACCCCGAGACCAAGCATCCGAGCTACTTCGCCGGCATCGGGCTGCCGCATCAGGCGCCGCTGCTCGAACTGCTCGGCCGCTACGGCTATGCGACGGAGGTGGACCCGGTCTTCATCCAGTCGTTCGAGGTCGGCAATCTCAAGGCATTGCGCGGGGCGACGCGGCTGCGGCTGATCCAGCTGCTGGATCTGGAGGGCGGGCCTGCCGACCTGCCGGGTACCAGCTATGCCGACATGACGACGCTGTCGGGCCTGACGGCGATCGCCGACTATGCCGACGGCATCGGTCCTTCCGTGTCGATGGTGCTGGCCCCCGAAGGCGCGACCGCGCTGACCGGGCGGGCGCATGATGCGGGATTGCAGGTCCATGTCTGGACGCTGCGTATGGGAAACAGCTTTTTGCCGCCGCAATATCAAAGGGCCGACGACCAGCAGGGGCGGGGCGATTTCGCCGGTTATGTGCAGGCGGTCGCGCGCGCGGGCGTCGACGCCTTCTTCACCGACCACCCCGGCCAGGCGCGCGCCGCACTCCGCCCAGCCCAGCCTTGAGCGATCGCGCCGTCGTTGTTTGGCGCATACAAGCCGACGCCATGACTTGCCAAAGCGGGCGGCGGCGCGAATAACGGGGCAATGCTGTCGCAAAAGACCCGTTACGCCATCCGCGCGCTCCAACATCTCGCCGACCGTTATCGCCAGGGGCCGGTGCCGCTGAGCGAGATCGCGACGCGGCAGAATATTCCTGCGAAATTCCTGACCGTCATCCTCTCGGAAATGGCGCGCGAGGGGCTGGTCGCGACCCAGCGCGGGCGGGACGGGGGCTATTGGCTGGCGCTTGCCCCCATCGACATCAGCTATGGCGACATCGTGCGGCTGACGCGCGGGTCGCTGGCGCTCACGCCGTGCGCGAGTCGTTTCGCGCATGAAAGCTGCACCAATTGCTTGCCCGAAAGCGAATGCCGGCTGCATAGAGTGATGCTGCGCGTGCGCGACGAGACGGCGCGGGTGCTCGACGGCATCAGCCTGGCCGACCCGCTGGCGCTGGCCGAGGTCGGTCAGGACGCGGCCGAATAGGGCCTTGCGCAGGGCGGGCGGCTTCGCCACATCGCTGCCATGACCACACCCCCGCTCAAAGCCGCGCTCATTCCGGTGACGCCTCTCCAGCAGAATTGCACGCTCTTCTGGTGCACCGCCACCAACAAAGGCGCGTTCGTCGATCCGGGCGGCGACCTGCCGCAGCTCAAGGCCGCCGCGCAGGCGCAGGGCGTCGAGATCGAGAAGATCCTCATCACCCATGGCCATATCGACCATTGCGGCCAAGCCGGCATCCTTGCCGAGGAATTGGGCGTGCCGATCGAGGGGCCGCATGAGGCCGACCGCTTCTGGATCGCGCGGCTGGGTGAGGACGGGGCTAAATATGGCATAGATGGCCGGACGTTCGAACCCGATCGCTGGCTGGTGGATGGCGATACGGTAAGAGTCGGCGACCTGACGCTCGACGTCATCCATTGCCCCGGCCATACGCCGGGCCATGTCGTCTTTCACCACGCCCCGAGCAAATTGGCGATCGTGGGGGACGTCCTGTTCCAGGGTTCGATCGGCCGCACCGACTTCCCGCAGGGCAATCACCAGCATCTGATCGACGCCATCACCGGCAAGCTGTGGCCGCTCGGCGGCGATACCGCCTTCGTGCCCGGCCACGGTCCAATGAGCAATTTCGCGCACGAACGGCGTTCCAACCCGTTCGTCGCCGATTCGGTGCTGGCCTAAACGGCGGACGCCATGGCGGGCGGGGCAGGGATTTCGCGCGTCCCACTATAGGCGGCGACCAGCGCCGTGACGGCAAGGCCCACGGTCACGAGCATGGTGACGATGATGCCGCCGGCGCGCAGCGGCGTGGGGCGGTCCGCATCCATGCCGAAGCCATGGGCGACGCGCGCGATCAGGAAGGCGAAGGCGGGAGTCCACAGCCATAGCGTCGTCCCCAGTGCGAGTTCGACCAGCGCGAACAGGATCAGCACGATCGGCGCATATTCGGCGAAATTGGCGTGCGCGCGCATCCGTTTTCCAAGCAGCGTGTCGCCGCCATCGCCATGCAGAACGCCGGCCTTCATCCGGATTCGCCCGCACCGGGTGGCCAGCCAGATGTTGAGGAAGGCGCAGGCGGCAGCCAGCGTCAAGGTGATCGGCAGCAGCATTTTAATGTCCCCTCACAAGGCGTTCCGAACGCGGATGGCGCCGCCATTCCGTGTGGCAGCCGATATGGCGCGACTATAGGCGTGGGTGCCGTGCGGGCAAGGAATGACTTGCGCCCCGAACAAAAACGGCTATAGGCGCAGGGCTTCGCGATCACCGGGCCGCATGGGTCTGCGGCACCATTGTCGTCAGTTCCCCTGCGCACAACCGGCCAGTCGCACAAACCAGATTTTACACGGATACAGGTCTCGACATGGCTGTCCCTAAGAGAAAAACTTCCCCCTCACGCCGCGGCATGCGTCGCAGCCATGATTCGCTCAAGGTCGAGGCGTTCCAGGAATGCTCGAACTGCGGTGAACTCAAGCGCCCGCACAATCTGTGCGGCGGTTGCGGCCATTATAATGGCCGCGAGATCGTGTCCGTCGGGGCGTAATTTCCCTTCCGTCACCGAAGGGGTGAAGCGACAGTGAGCAGCCAGCCGCGGATCGCAATCGACGCGATGGGCGGAGATGAGGGCGTGCCCGTCATGATGGCGGGCGCCGCGCTCGCGCGCCGGCGGCATGAAGGACTGCGGTTCACGCTGTTCGGCGACGAGGCGCGCATCAAGGCCGCGCTCGACGCGCATCCCAATCTGCGCGCGGCATCGGACGTCGTCCATGCCGATACGGTCGTCGAATCCACCGACAAGCCCGGCGTCGCCCTGCGCAAGAAGACCAGCTCCATGAGCATGGCGATCGCCGCGGTAAAGGCGGGCGAAGCGGGCGCGGCGATGTCCGCGGGCAATACCGGCGCGCTGATGGCGATGGCCAAGGTCGCGCTGCGCACCATGCCCGGCATCGACCGTCCGGCGCTTGCCGCCATGTTGCCCACGCTTGGCGACAATGACGTCATCATGCTCGACCTTGGCGCCAATACCGAATGCGATACCGACAATCTGGTCCAGTTCGCGGTGATGGGCGCTGCCTATGCGCGCATCGCCTTCGACCTTGAAAAGCCCCGCGTCCGGCTGCTCAACATCGGCACCGAAGACATGAAGGGCACCGACGAGATTCGCGAGGCGGCGGCAATCCTGCGCGGGGCGGCATCTCTGCCCATGTCGTTCGAGGGTTTTACCGAAGGCGACAAGATCGGCCGGGGCGACACCGACGTCATCGTATGCGATGGCTTTTCCGGCAATGTCGCGCTCAAGACCGCAGAGGGGACGGCGCGATTCGTGACCGATGTCCTGCGCCGCGCCTTTACCAGTTCGCTGCGTTCGAAGATCGGTTTCCTGATCTCAAAGCCTGCCATGCATCTGCTCAAACATCATCTCGATCCCAACAATCATAATGGCGCGGTGTTTCTGGGCCTGAACGGCGTCGTGGTGAAAAGCCATGGCAATGCGGACGAGAAGGGCGTGGCCAATGCGGTGCATGTCGCCGCGCGCCTGCTCGAAGAAGACATCACCCGCCGAATCGCCGCCGATATGGCGGGGATCGGCAGCGCTACGCCCGCGCGTATGGAGGCTCCGGTCAAGTGATACGCCGTTCCGTCCTTCTGGGCACAGGGTCCGCGTTGCCCGTCCGCGCCGTTTCGAACGCGCAGCTGGCGGAGACGGTCGACACCAGCGACGAATGGATCGTCGAGCGCACCGGCATTCGCAGCCGCCATATCGCGAACGATGACGAGACCACGTCCACGCTCGGCACAGACGCCGCGCGCAGGGCGCTCGACGCCGCTGGTCTGGTCCCGCAGGACATCGACCTCATCATCCTGGCGACGGCGACGCCCGACCAGACCTTTCCGGCCAGCGCGACGATCGTGCAGGCGGCCCTCGGCATCGACGATTGCGTGGCTTTCGACGTCGCGGCGGTGTGCTCGGGCTTTCTCTATGCCGTGACGGTGGCGGACAGCATGATCCGTTCGGGCGCGGCCAATCGCGCGCTCGTCATCGGGTCGGAGACGTTCAGCCGCATCCTCGATTGGGAAGACCGCACCACCTGCGTCCTTTTCGGCGACGGCGCGGGCGCGATCGTTCTCGGCGCGGAAGAGAGCGAAGATGGCGCGCGCGGCATATTGGCGTCCAAGCTGCATGCCGACGGCCGGCATAATCAGCTCCTCTATGTCGATGGCGGCCCTTCCACGACCAGGACGGTCGGCAAGCTGCGCATGCGCGGGCAGGAAGTGTTCCGCCACGCCGTCACCAACCTGTCGGCCGTACTGACCGAAGTGCTGGGCATCGCCGGGCTGACGACGGACGATATCGACTGGCTGGTGCCGCACCAGGCCAATGCGCGCATTCTCGACGCGACGGCGCGCAAGCTCAAGCTGCCGCGCGAGCGTGTCGTGATGACGGTCGATCGCCATGCCAACACGTCCGCGGCTTCGGTGCCGCTGGCGCTCGACTGCGCGGTGCGTGACGGGCGCGTGAAGGCTGGCGACATCGTCGTGCTGGAAGCTATGGGCGGGGGATTCACCTGGGGCGCCAGTGTCCTGCGGGTCTGATACGGCCGCTGTTGCGCTGGCCGGATCGATTGGAATATAGGGAATTCGAAACGGTCAGGCCGCTGGCTAAGGGGCAGGACCAAGCAGGGGGACGGACAATGGTGGACACAGGGACGCTGACACGCGCAGACCTGGCGGAGAGCTTCAACCGCCATATCGGACTGTCGCGCACGGAATCGGCGGCGCTGGTGGAATCCATCCTCGGCCATATGTGCCAGGCGCTGGCCCGGGGCGAAAATGTGAAAATCTCCAGCTTCGGCACGTTCGTCCTGCGCGACAAGACGCAGCGCATGGGCCGCAATCCCAAGACCGGCGTCGAAGTGCCGATCGAGCCGCGTCGCGTGCTGACGTTCCGCGCCAGCCAGACGATGCGCGACAGGGTCGCGGCGGCCTGACAAGCGGGCCGCTGGCTGTCCTTTGGATGATACGGCACGTCGCCGGACGCCAATCGATCTGTTGACCTCGCCGCCCTGTCATGTGCAACATCACCGTCATGGAAAAGGCCGAAGGCGCATTTCTGACGATCAGCGAACTAGCTGACGAACTGGGGCTGCCGCAGCATATCCTGCGCTATTGGGAGACGCGCTTTCCCCAGCTGCGGCCGATGCAGCGGTCAGGAAACAGGCGCTATTATCGCCCCGCCGACGTCGCCCTGGCGCGGCGCATCCATCATCTGCTCAACGTAGAGGGGTTCACGGTCAAGGGCGCGCAGAAGGCGCTGGGCGTGAAGACGGAAGCGGCATCGCCGCCGCCTGCCTTACCCTCGTCTGCCTCACCGCCGCCGTCGGCGCTGCGAAGCGCAGATCTGCTCGCTAGGCTGGAGACCGTAAAGGCTCTGCTCGAACAGGCGATCGCTCACGATCCGTCATAGCGGCCGGGCGTAGATCAGGTCGGTGAACGCCGTATCGCCGACCATGAAGCGCGTTTCGCCGATCTGCTCGAACCCGTGGCG
>JBEVMZ010000171.1:0-4219 GCA_040508335.1 Sphingobium sp. | reverse complement strand
GAAGGCGCGGGCATGCTCGGCAAAGGCCGACGCCATGTGCGGCGCGGTGTCGCGCACGGTCATGATGTCGGCGACGCGTGCCCTTTCCGTACTGCCTGTCAGATAGGAGGCGACGACCATCTTCTCGCGGTTGCCCAGCACCAGATCGACCTCGGCCATCGCGGCGAAGCTGTCCGCTTCCGTCTGCGCAGCGCATCCGGTGACGACGATTCGTGCGTCAGGCCGTTCGCGCCGCGCGCGCCGGATCGCCTGGCGCGTCTGGCGCACGGCTTCGGCGGTAACGGCGCAGCTGTTGACGATGACGAGATTGTCCTCGCCCTCCGTCATCTCCCGGATCGCTTCGCTCTCCGCGATGTTGAGGCGGCAGCCAAGGGTGATGAGCTGCGGTCCGGACATCTAAAAGCGGTCCCAGTCGGCCTCGCCGTCGAAGACATGAGTGGCTGGCCCCGTCATGCGGATCGTGCCGCCCGGCCGCCAGTCGATGAGCAGGTCGCCACCCGGCAGGCTAACCGTTACCGGCCCCTGCATCAGCTTGCGCCGCACCGCCGCCACCGCCGTCGCGCAAGCGCCGGTGCCGCAGGCGCGCGTCAGGCCCGCACCGCGCTCCCAGACGATCAGGCGCAGATGGTTGTTGCCCACGACTTGCGCGAAATTGACATTCACGCGGGCGGGGAACAACGGGTCCGTCTCGATCATGGCCCCAAGCCGCGCGACATCGACCGCATCCAGATCGGGCAGGAAGAAGATGACGTGCGGATTGCCGACATTGACCGCGGCGGGCGGGGGCAGGTCCTCCCAGCTCGTTGCCATGGTGAGCGTATCGACAGGATAGGCGAGGGGAATCGCGTCCCATTCCAGTCGGGGGGCGCCCATATCGACGCTAGCGCCGCCCTCGACCGCTTTGGCGTCCAGCAGCCCGGCCTTGGTTTCGATCAGCACGTCACGCCCTACGAACAGAGGCACGCAGCGCGTTGCATTGCCGCAGGCTTCGACCTCCGATCCATCGGCGTTGAAGATGCGCATCGATACATCGGCATCGTCCGACGTGCCGATCAATATGAGCTGGTCGCAGCCGATGCCGGCATGGCGATCGGCGATGGCCTGCGCGCGGGCGGCCGTCATCTCGATGGCGTCGTCGCGCGCGTCGATGACGACGAAATCATTGCCGAGGCCATGCATTTTGGAAAAGCGTCCCATAACGCGGCGCATGTAAGGAACGGCGCGGCAAAAGACCAGTGGCGCGCTGGGCCGCTCGCCGAGGCAGCGAACCTCTGGTATAAGAGGACGAGCAGAAACGGGGAGGGGGCTTCTTCATGGATGCAATGGCGATGCCGGGGCGTGCGAAGGTGCACGACACCGGCTTTTACCTTTATATGTCGATCGCGATTGCGGTCACGGTGATCGGCGGTTTCGGGCAGTTCGCGATGCGCGGGCTTGTCGATGTCGCGCGAGTGCCTTTCTGGGTGCATGTCCATGCCGTCGTCTTCGTGGTCTGGACGCTGCTTTTTGTCGCCCAGAATGTGCTGGCGCAGCGCCGCGTGATGGCGCTGCACCGGCGGCTCGGATGGGCAACGGTGGGGCTGGCGGTCGCAATGGTGCCACTGGGCGCCTTCACCGCCGCGATGTCTGTGGTGATGGGACGCGTGCCGCCTTTTTTTCCGATACCGATCTTCGTCGCGCTCAATCTGCTGGAACTGCTCGCGTTCATCCTGTTGATGACGGGCGCGGTGTGGCTGCGGCGGCGCGTCGAATGGCATAAGCGGCTGATGCTGTTCGCGATGATCGCGATCATCGGCCCGGCGTTCGGGCGCATCCTGCCGATGCCTCTGCTCGGTGATATGGGCGGGCTTGCGGTGCTGGCCGGACAGATGCTGTTCGTTTTGCCGATTATCGTGCATGATCTGGTGCGCGGCCGTCGATTGCATCCCGCCACGATGTTGGGCGCGTGTGTCATGCTCGTCGAGGGACTCGCGGTGCCGCTGCTCGCCGCCACGCCGCTGGTCATGACGCTGACACGGGCGCTCCTGCCGACATAGTTGCAATTACAAGCGTCGGCCTGTAAGGGCGTCGCAGCATAGGACGGCTCTGCTGTCCATGTCCTGACGACTCCATGGTGCCACCGGGTACTGAATGGACGCTGGCCGGCGAGGTTTCGCCCGCCGGCGATTTCGTCGTTTTGGACCATGCTGCTTTTTCTTGGACCGTTTGGTCCAGTTTTGAGGTGACGATGTTTGATTCGCTAAGCGATCGTCTGGGCGGGGTATTCGAGAAGCTTCGGGGGCGCGGCGCGCTCACGGAGGACGATGTCCGTACCGCGATGCGCGAGGTTCGGGTCGCGCTGCTCGAAGCCGACGTCGCGCTGCCCGTCGTGCGCAAGTTCGTCGAGGATGTGACCGAAAAGGCGGTCGGCCACAATGTGCTGCGCTCGGTGACGCCGGGCCAGCAGGTGGTGAAGATCGTCAGTGATGCGCTCACCGAAGTGCTGGGTTCCGAAACGTCGGAGCTGCTGATCGACGTGTCGCCGCCCGCCGTCATCATGATGGTCGGCCTTCAGGGGTCGGGCAAGACGACTTCGACAGCCAAGATCGCCAAGCGCCTTAAGGAGCGCGAGCGCAAGAAGGTGTTGATGGCGTCGCTCGACGTTCAGCGCCCCGCCGCGCAGGAGCAGTTGGCCGTGCTCGGCACCCAGGCCGATGTGGCAACGCTGCCGATCGTCGCGGGGCAGCAGCCCGTCGACATCGCCCGTCGCGCGCTTCAGGCGGCGAAGCTTCAGGGCTTTGACGTCGTGATGCTCGACACCGCTGGCCGTCTCCACGTCGATCAGGCGCTGATGGACGAGATGAAGGCGGTGGCCGATGTCGCCACGCCCGCGGAAATCCTGCTCGTCGTCGACTCGCTGACGGGTCAGGACGCGGTCAACGTCGCGGCCAGCTTTACCGAGCAGGTGCCACTGACCGGCGTCGTGCTGACCCGCATGGACGGCGATGCGCGCGGTGGCGCGGCGCTGTCGATGCGTGCCGTCACCGGCCGCCCGATCAAGTTTGCCGGCACCGGCGAAAAGCTCGACGCGATCGAGCCTTTCCATCCGCAGCGCGTGGCGCAGCGTATCCTTGGCATGGGTGACGTTGTCAGCCTGGTTGAGAAGGCGGCAGAGTCGATCGACGCCGAGGAAGCCGACAAGCTCGCCAAGAAAATGGCCAAGGGTCAGTTCGACATGAACGACCTGCGCTCGCAACTGGGCCAGATGCGCCGCATGGGTGGCCTTGGCGCGCTGGCGGGTATGATCCCCGGTCTCAAGAAGGCGCAGGCCGCGATGGTCCATAGCGGTGCGGGCGACAAAACGCTCATCCATCTCGACGCGATGATCGGCTCGATGACGCTCAAGGAGCGGGAAAAGCCCGGCATCATCAGCGCCAAGCGCAAGATCCGCATCGCCAAGGGCGCCGGCACCACGGTGCAGGACGTCAACCGTCTCCTGAAAATGCATCAGGAGATGGAAACCGCGATGAAGAAGATCCGCAAGATGGGCGGATTGAAGGGCCTCGCCAAAATGTTCGGCGGCGGCGGCCTGGACGGCATGCTGGGTGCGGGCGGGCAATCACCGCAGGGCATGCCGGGTCTGGGCAATATGCCCAACCTGCCGCCCGGCTTTCAGAATTTCATGAAGAAATAATCATCATATCAACGACTTAAACGTCATCAGGAAGGTAAGGTCTAAAGTTTATGGCAACGTCCATTCGTCTGTCGCGCGGTGGTTCCAAGAAGCGTCCCTATTACCGCATCGTCGTAGCCGACAGCCGCTCGCCCCGCGACGGCGCGTTCATCGAGCGTATCGGCAGCTTCAACCCGCTGCTCGCTAAGGATGACGAAAAGCGCGTCGTGCTGAACGCCGAGGGCGCGAAGCATTGGGTCGATGTCGGCGCGCAGCCGACCGACCGCGTCGCCCGCTTCCTGGACGCCGCCGGCATCAAGGAACGCGCTGCCCGCAGCAACCCCAAGAAGGGTGAGCCGGGTCAGAAGGCCAAGGATCGCGCCGAGGATCGTGCGACCAAGCTGGCCGAAGCCGAGGAAGCCCGCAAGGCCGCCGAGGAAGCCGCCAAGACACCTGCTGAAGCGCCCGCCGAGGAAGCACCCGCTGCCGACGCCCCTGCCGAAGAGCAGGCTGAAGGCTGAGCGATTTGACCGACACGCCCGTCACCCTGGCCGCCATCATCGGCGC
>JBEVMZ010000153.1:0-35021 GCA_040508335.1 Sphingobium sp. | reverse complement strand
CGCCCATGCAGGTCCGACGAGTGGCCGACCAGCGGCCATGATCCCGCTAGCGGACCTTGCCGCCCGCGCCGAAGCGGCGTGGGGACATCCCCCCGCTTCGATCGAGATCCAGAATCCCGGCGATGCCGCAGCCGTCGCGGAACTGCAGCCGTCGCGCGAACGGCTTGGCCGGAACGTGGTGCCGATCCGCCTGAGTGCCGTCACCGGGTCGGACCTCCCTGGAACGCGCCCTGCATCCGCCCCTGAGACCACGCGAGACGTCATGGTGCAGCTTCATGCGGGCTGGTTTGCCGCGCCTGTCCTGCGCTGGCTCTATTTTCTGGCCGGGGTCAGCGGCACGGTGATGGTCGCCTCGGGCCTCATCCTGTGGACGGTGAAGCGCCGCGCCAAGCTGCCGGACCCGGCCCGTCCGCATTTCGGCTTCAGGCTGGTGGAGCGGCTCAACATCGGCGTCATCGCAGGCGCGACCGGGGGAATCGCGGTCTATTTCCTCGCCAACCGACTATTGCCGCTCGATCTGGCAAACCGAGCCGCGTGGGAAATCCACAGCCTGTTCATCGCCTGGGGGGCGCTGTTCATGTGGTCGCTCGGGCGTCCGGCCAGGCGCGCCTGGGCCGAGACGCTGGCGGCAAGCGCGATGCTGTACGCGGCGGTGCCGGCGATCGGTGCCGTGACGACCGGGCGAGGTCTTATCCGCAGCCTGCTGGCGGGCGACTGGCTATTCGTCGGCTTCGATCTGGTGATGCTGGTTTCCGCTGCCCTGTTGACGCTGGCTGCGCGCAGAATGGCACGCCACAGCTCCAAGACAGCGACGCGCCGTGCAGCGCGCGCCGCAATGGAGGCCGTCGCATGAGCGACATCGTAACTTTCGCGCTAAGCCTCGTTGGCTTCGCGCTACTGCTGGTTGCGATCCCGCGCCACCAGCAGGACTGGCTGCGCCGCAAGCTGCCGCCCCGGAAGAGCCGCGTCCTGCGCCTTGCCGGCTTTGTCTTGCTGGCCGCCGCCTTCGTCGTGGCGGGCAGCGCTTCGGGCTGGGGCTACGGCGCGGTCCTGTGGTTCGGATGGCTGACCGTTGCCGCCGCGCTTGTGGTCACCGCGCAGGCCAACCGCGAAGCCATTCTCACCAGGGTGCGGCGATGACGCAAGTCTCTGCACCCGCCCGTGCCCGCTGGGCCGTCACCGCGCGCGTGCTGGCCGGCACGCTGGGCGCCTTCGCGCACGCCACGCTCGCCACCACCGCGCTGTCGCTGGTGCTGGCGGCGCTCGGCACTGCGCGCGCCGACGCCGTCACCATTGCGCTGATGACCAGTTCGATCATCTTCGCGCTGATCTCGCTGAGCATCTTGCACGCCCGCAGCCCGTTCCGCGCCTGGGGCTGGCTGGCTGGAACGGCCTTGCCGCTTGCTCTCCTCACATGGGCGCTGCTGCCCGGAGCCACGCCATGACCCGACAGGCCATCTTGCGTTGTCCAAGCGCTGGCGCATCCGCGAACGACCTCGCCTACGATCCGCCTCCCGCCGTTGCTACGATGCCGCGGCCGCAATCGCGCTACAGCGACCGGCCCATGAGCCTTGGCACCCGTCTGTTCGGCATGGGCGGCACGTCCGCCATCATGCTGCTCGTCCTTGCAGGGGCGATGCTGACCTGGCGGACCTATAGCGCTCCGCAGCCCGCCACGCTCAGCACCTTCGACGTCGCTCCGCCCGCCGCCCCGCCCGAGCCGCCTAGCGAGGTGGCCCCCGGCCCGGAGCAAGTGCAAAAAGACGAGCCACAGCCAGAGCCCGACCGTGCCACGATCGAACCGCCGAAGATCGAACTGCCCAGCCCGAAGGTCTTGCCCGTCGCCGTCGCCACCCCTGCCCCCAATCCCGCGCGCCCGGTCGAGAAGACTACCGCGCCCGAGACCAAGCCGGTGCCCCCGGCGCCGCAGGTGTCGAGCGGCAAGCCGACCTGGGAAGGACTTGTGCTGGGCGCGCTCAACAAGGTGAAGCGCTACCCGCGCGATGCCCACTTCGCGCGCCAGCAGGGTGTGCCCTATATCCGCTTCGTGATGAACCGGGAGGGCAAGATACTCTCCGTGCGGATCGAGCGCAGTTCCGGCCACCGCTCGCTCGACCAGGAGGCGCTGGCCCTGCCCAAGCGCGCGCAGCCGCTGCCCAAACCGCCCGAGGACGTGCCGGGCGACACAATCGAGCTGGTGGTGCCGGTCGAGTTCTTCATGCGATGACCAGGGGCACCTATCTGGAAACTGCGGCGCTGGCAGGATTCAAGACCATGCTAAAAGCCGCTTCGATCAACGGCCTGGACTTTCATCGCCGCTGCCGCTTCTTCAGCCCAGACCGCGCCGGGGCATATGTGGGCCAAGAACGCCGCGAACTGCGATTGGGCGCCGCTGTCTCGCTGATGCAGGCAAAGGCGGTCTAACGAGCGGCCAGGTCGCCTCCCATCGCGCCTCGCCGCATGCCCAGCTATGTCTGCGCCCGCTGGAAACCGCTGTTCATCGCTCGAGGATATGCGAATGCAGCGAGCAAACAGGGGCGCATGATCCGTTGTCAGACCGACGCATAAGCAGGATCGTCAGGAACGCGCCCCTCCCCTTCCGGCGAAAGGGCGGGACGCGGGGTTGTCTTAGCCGCCCAACCAATCGGAAAGGATCTTACCCTTATGCCCTTCAGGCGCCAGCGCCGCGCGCAAAGCTTCCAGCAATGGCGGCAATGACTGCGTAAAGGCGTAAGGCGGATTGACGATATAAAGGCCTGCGCCATTATAGATGCCGGGTTGCGGGCTGTCATACAGCCAATGCTCCACGCACAGCAGTTTTGGTATACCGAGCCTGCGCAACTGCTCCTTCCACTGCCGATGTGCGGCGTGGTCTTTCAGCGGATACCAGATCACCGTCACGCCATGGGCCCATTTGCGGTAGGCGGCGGCGAGGGTAGCGGTGATGCGCGCACGTTCATCCGTCTGCTCATAGGGCGGGTCGACCACCACCACGCCGCGCGCGGTGCGGGGCGGCAGCAGCGCCAGCCAAAGTTCGTAGGCGTCGCGCTGATGCACGGCCGCTCCGCTGCCCCGCATCGCGCTGCGCAGCGCGTGCACGTCCTCAGGATGTCGTTCGTTGAGGATCAGGACATCCTGCAGCCGCAAAAGCTGCGCCAGAAACCGTGGGGAGCCGGGGTAGAGGCGCGGTTCGTTCCCCGCATTCACTGCCTGCACGGCGGCGCGATAGTCATCCAGCAAGGGGTTTGCATCAGCAAAGGCCCGCAGCACGCCCTGTGCCGCCTCGCCGGTACGTTGGGCTTCGTCTCCGGCGAGGTCGTACAGCCCACAGCCGGCATGGGTGTCTATCAAAGTGAGCGCGCCTTCCTTGCGCTGCAAGGCCCGCACTAGGGCAATCAGCAGGCTGTGCTTGACGACATCGGCGCTGTTGCCGGCATGGAAGGAATGGCGATAATTCATTGTGATCCAAAAACACTGATAACTCGCACTTAGACGAGCCGCAGGACCTTCTGCAAAGTGAAGTTTTGGCGCAAGTGCTCATCCCACTGCCCACGCCGGAGATCAGAACGGAATTTCCTCGCCCTGATAATCGAGTTGCATATATTTCTTATCGGTGATGAAGGTACAAGATATTCCAGAATATCAATCAATGAAAAGGGCTAATGCTGTCGCTGCCGCAGAGACTTCAGGTCAATGCCGAGGCGCTTTACACGATAATAAAAGGTTTTACGTGGCAGTTGCAGCGCTTCGATAGCCCCGCTGACCTCCCCATCGGCGGCAAGAACGGCATCGGTGATGGCAGTCCGTTCGAAAGCGTCCAAACGCTCGGGCAGGGATTGCAGCCCGGCAGGATCGGCTGGCACCTGCTCTTCCAGGCCCAGGCAGATGCGCTCGGCAACCTTCTCCAGTTCCATTACATTGCCCGGCCAGGGGCGTGCGGCCAGGCGGTGAGCGTGCTCTGCTATGCCGACGATCGCGCATCGGTGCCGCTCGGCGGCCTCGGTGGCGAAATGCGCAAAAAGCAGCGGGATGTCGGATGTCCGTTCGGCGAGGCTGGGCATCCTCAACGGCACGCCAGCGAGCCGATGGAACAGATTGGGTGCGATGCTGTCCCTGCATCCTTCCTGGACCGCCGCGATTATCCGCAGGTCTAGGGGATGCGCACCGCCGCGATCGAGGCCGACGGCGCGGGCTTCGGCCAGGCGGGCGAGCCGGGCTTGCAGATCGGGGCTTGCAGCCTCCAGATTGCCCAGGAACAGCGTACCGCGATCCGAGCGCGCGATCGCGCCATGCGGCTCGAACAGCTCGCGTTCGATCAGCGCGGGCGGCACGGTCGCGCAATCCAGCTTGACGAAACGATGCCGCGAGCGACGGCCGGCGCGGTGGACGAGGCGCGCGAAATGCTCCTTGCCGGTGCCGGTTTCACCTTCGATGACGAGGTCGAGCGCGGCATCGGCCAGCATCGGGATCATCGCGCGAAGGCGCTGGATGGCGGGGCTGTCGCCGATCAACCCTCCGGCGATCTGCGCATCGGCGGCAGCGCGCAACTGCCGGTTTTCGAACATGAGCGCGCGGGCTTTTGCGGCTCGGTTCGTGGCGGCGAGCAAGGCGTCGGGGTCGAACGGCTTGGCCAGAAAGTCCCACGCGCCGGCACGGATCGCATCGACGGCCATGCCGACATCGCCATGCCCGGTTATGAGGATTACCGGCAGCTCCGGATCGCGCGCATGTAGGGTGCGAAACAGCTCGATACCGGACATGCGCGGCATGCGCACGTCGGTCACTACCACGCCGGGAAAATTGTCGTCGATCGCCGCCAGCGCGGTGCCGGCGTCCGCGAAGGGGCGGACCGTGAACCCGTTCAGAGACAGCAATTGCGCGGTGGCGGCGCGCATGTCCTCGTCATCGTCGACCAGGGCGACTAGAGGGCCGGCTTCGGGGGCTTCCGTCATGCCCGGCGCATCCCAATTTCAAAGCGCGCGCCGGCATCCGATGGCAGCAGGAGCAGCCAGCCGCCCAGTTCGACCATGATGTCCTGCGAGATTACGAGGCCCAGTCCCAGTCCCTTGTCGCGGCTCGTGACGAAGGGCGTGAAGAGCCGTTGGGCGACATCCGGCGCGATCCCCGGGCCGCTGTCGGTGACGATCAGCCGGACATGGGTATCGTCGGTCTCCTGGGTCATCTCCATCACAGGGTCCGGGCAATCGGCCAGCGCCTCCAACGCATTCTGGAGCAGGTTCACCAACACCTGCTCCAGCCGGACCTTGCCGCCGACGACGGCAAGATCGCGGTCGACCTCCGGCAGCTTCAGCGTCACGCCGCGCAACTGCTCCTTGAGGATCAACACGGCGCCCTCGATCACCTCGGCGACGCTGACCGGCCGAAGCGTCCCAGTCTGACGCCGCGCGAAACCACGCAGTTCTCCGGTGACGGCACCGATCCGATCCGCCAGCCGTGCGATGGTGCTCAGGTTGGCGCGTACTTCTTCGAGCGATCCGCGCGTCAGCAAAGTGTCGCTGGTCTGCGCATAGGTACGGATCGCCGCGACCGGCTGCGCCGTCTCGTGCGCGACGCTCGCGGTGATCTGGCCGAGCGAGGCGAGCCGGTTGGCCTGGCGCAGCGCCTCGCGCAGTTGCGCGGCGCGGGCCTCGCTCTCCGCACGTTCGTCCATCTCACGGCGCAGGGCGGCGGTGCGTTGCGCCACCATCTCCTCCAGTTCCGCTGTCCGCTGGCGCCGAAGCGTGGCGCGCTGGCGGATCGTCCAGACGAGCAGGACCAGAGCCATCGCCGCGATCGCGGCGCTGAGCGCAGCCGCGCGACGGGCCGAAGCGATCGCGGCATCGATCGGCTGAAGCAGGGTGAGGCGCCATCCCTGCTGGGCGACGGGCACGTCATGCGGGATGAAGCGACCGGTACCGCGCACGATCACGCCGCCGTCGGGCTTACGCGAAAACGGCAGCGGGATCAGCACGCCATGGGGGGTGCGCGTGGCTTCCCGCACACGGGCCATATCCGCGACGTTCAGCGGCTTGGTAAGGCCAAATCGCCAGGCTGGCCGGCTCGTCACCAAAACGACGCCCAGTGGGTCGCGAACGAGCGTGATGGCGCCCGCCTGGGCCCAGGCCTGCTCGATCCTGTCGAACTCCAGCTTGACGACGATCACGCCCCCGCCCGCGATGCGGCGCGCAAGGTAGAGCCCGGGACGTCGGCTGACGGTACCCAGCGCATATTGGCTGGCCTCGCCCCGCTCGCGTGCTTCGCGGAAATAGGGCCGGAAGCGGTAATCGGCGCCGACGAAACTCGTCGATGATCGCCAGTTGCTGGAGGCGATCGCGCGGCCTTGCGCCGATACGACGTAGATCACCGCCGCGCCTGTCGTCCCCGCGAGATTCTCGAGCTTGCGATTAAGCGTGGCGCGCGCGCCAGACCGGTCGGCCATGGCGGCGATCACGTCGCGATCGTCGGTCAGCGCGAGCGGGAGCAGGCGAAAGCGGGCAAGCTCGCTGTCTAGCAGGGCCGCGCGGAGGCGAGCATCGGTCCTGGCTCGATCACGCAAGCTCACCATGGTGCGCGTTTCCGCCACATGGGCTGCCAGCAAGCCAGCAAGCAGCGCGGCCCCAAGGCCGGTGAGCAGCCAGCGCCAATGTCGCAAATGGTCGGTCCAGGTCACCGACTCAGCCTAGCATGGCTGAAGCCGTGTGCAACTTTTGGCACTTCACGTCTTTGCGGTGTCCAAGATCTGGCACAAATTTAAACGTCCAACTGGCCCAAAATTTTCATAGACTACTGATACATCGTGATATTTATGGCAATGCGCTTTTGCCATCGCCCGCATCCTGACGGGTGGCAAATTGGCCGGAAGCACGCTGCCCGTTGCGGGACCGCCGTGCAATCCGAGAGAGGATCCAGGCCATGTCCGTCATTTCGCATCCTATTCCGCCCGGCGAGAAAATCGCCCCCGCACGCTGGTATCGCAGCCTGTATGTCCAGGTCCTTGCCGCGATTGCAGCGGGCGTGATGTTGGGCCATTTCGCGCCGGGCACCGGCGAAGCGATGAAGCCAGTCGGCGACGCCTTCATCAAGCTGGTGAAGATGATCATCGCGCCGGTCATCTTCCTCACGATCACCACCGGGATCGCCGGGATGCGCGATCTTGCCTCCGTGGGCCGGGTCGCGGGCAAGGCCTTCCTGTACTTCTTCGTTTTCTCGACCTTTGCGCTGATCGTCGGACTGGTGGTCGCCAACGTCGTTCGTCCCGGCGACGGGCTCAACATCGACCCTTCAACGCTCGACGCGTCGCGTGTCGCAGAGTTCGCCGACAAGGCGCATGAGAGCACGCTGGTCGGCTTCCTCACCGGCATCATCCCCGACACGTTCCTTTCGGCCCTGACCGAGGGCAACATCCTGCAAACGCTGTTCGTGGCGATCCTGTTCGGCATCGGCCTCGCCATGATCGGGTCGCGCGGCACGCGCGTGCTCGAAGCGATGGAAGACCTCTCACTTGCCGTGTTCAAGGTCGTCGCGATCCTGATGAAGCTCGCCCCGATCGGCGCGTTCGGCGCCATGGCTTTCACCATCGGCAAATATGGCGTCGGCACGCTGGCCAATCTCGCGATGCTGGTGGGCACATTTTATCTCACCGCGCTCCTGTTCGTGGTGGTGGTGCTCGGCCTGGTTTCACGCTGGGCCGGTTTCTCGATCTTCCGCCTGATCGCCTATCTCAAGACCGAGCTGCTGCTGGTCCTGGGCACGTCCAGTTCCGAAAGTGCCTTGCCCAGCCTGATTGAGAAGATGGAGCGCGCCGGCTGCCCCAAGTCGATCGTGGGACTGGTCGTGCCGACCGGCTATTCGTTCAACCTCGACGGCACCAACATCTACATGACGCTGGCGGCGCTGTTCATCGCGCAAGCCTGCAACGTCGAGCTTTCACTGGGTCAGCAGCTCCTCCTGCTCGGCGTCGCGATGCTGTCTTCGAAGGGCGCGGCTGGCGTGACCGGCGCAGGCTTCATCACCCTTGCCGCCACGCTCTCAATCGTGCCCAGCGTGCCGGTCGCGGGAATGGCGCTGATCCTGGGCGTCGACCGCTTCATGTCCGAATGCCGCAGCCTGACCAATTTCATCGGCAATGCGGTCGCTACGGTCGTGGTTTCGCGCTGGGAAGGGCGCCTGGATGTAGAGCAGTTCCGCCTCGCGATCGCTGGCGAAAGCCCACGGGTCGATCAGCTTCCCGCCAACGCAGTGCCGGCAGAATGAACGGCCCTTCGAACGCAATCGCCGGCTTGCTGGGTGTTGGCGCGGCCCTGGCGCTCTCTGGTCCCGCTCAAGCCCAGTCCACCAGTCCGAGCGAGGCTGCCCCTACGCACCAGCGCGCAAGTCCCGCGGCGGCGGAATATCCCGCCGCGGCAGCGGGCGATGGCGCCACCACGCGCGGCTTCAACTTGTCGCGTTGGGCCGAGGACTGGCGCGAGATGGCCGATCCCGCCAAGCGCGACGATCCGCTCGATCGCCTTAAATTTCTTCCACTCGATGACGACGGTGACATTTATCTGACGCTCTCGGGTGAGGCGCGGTTGCGCATGAACCTGACCACAAACCCGAACCTGCGCGAAAGCCCGCACCAGCGCCAGGACATTAACCGCCTGGTGGGCGGCGCCGACCTGCATGTCGGTCCACATTTGCGCTTTTACGGTGAGGTCGCCCATGGCGGCATTTCGGGTCACAACCTCGGCGCGCCGGCCGCGACTTTGCGCAACGACGTGGTCCTGCAGCAATATTTCGTCGAGGCGAATGCCACGGTCGCCGGGGTGCAAATGGGCGCGCGTTATGGCCGGCAGGAGTTTACCGACGGGTCGAACCTGCTGGTTTCCCAGCGCGACAACAACACCATCCGCTATACGCTGAACGGCGTCCGGGCGTGGGCGCGGGGAAGCCGGTGGCGGGTCGACCTCTTCGATCTCAAGCCGACAGCCTATGGCGACCTGGGTGTTGACGACGACGTCAACGACCCCGCACGTCGCTTCTCGGGCGTGACCTTCGGCATCGTTCTGCCGGAGACATTCCTGGGCAAGTCCAAGCTCTACCTCGATCCGTTCCTGTGGCGTCGCCGCAACGATGTCGGCGCCTGGGGTGGCAGAGTGGGGCCGGCAGTACGCTACTATGGCGGCGCGCGTCTGTGGGGAGACGTCGGGCCGCTGACGATCGACTGGACCGTCAATCATCAATGGGGCCACTATATCGACCAGGACATCGATGCCTGGCAGGTCTTCCTGGCGCAGACCTACCGCCTCGGCAAGTCCGCCACGGCGCCGCGCATCGGCTTTCACGCGGACTATGCCAGCGGTGGCGGCGGCTATGGCGACGGCAAGCTGCGCAATGCCTATGCCCCGTTCGGCAACAACATTTACTATAGCTATGCGCTGTTCCTCACCCCATCGAACCTGATCGCCCTGGCCCCCAACCTGTCGTTCAGCCCGGTCAAGAACCTGCGCGTCACGGTGGAACAGCAGTTCGCATGGCGCGACGACGTGCGCGATGCGGTCTATCGCGCCAATGGCCAGCCCTTCGCGGGCACCCAGAATGTCGGCGCGCGCAAGATAGCTGATCTCAGCCGGGTCCAAGCCGTGTGGTCCATCTCGCGCCGGCTGTCGTTCACGGCTCGCTACGAACATCTCGCGGCCGGGCCATCCTTGCGCCAGGCCGGCTACCGCAGTTCCGATTTCTTCGCGGGCTGGCTCAGCTTCCGTTTCTGACAGCCGCAGTCCCCGAACGGCCGACACGAGCCGAACCAAAAACCAAGAAAGCGTCGCCATGCAGCCCGATACCGAAAATCAAACGCCGCCCCTCCCCGAGCCGACCGTCAAGGGCAAGCGGGTCAGCCGTCGTGGTGTCCTGCTCGGCTCTGTCGCGGTTGTCGGGGTGGCGACGATGCTGCCGCGCTCGTGCGGGAGCATCGGCTCGGCCCAGCGCAAGGTCGACGTGCTGCTGATCGGCGGCGGGATCATGAGTGCGACGCTGGGCGTCCTGCTGCGCCAGCTCGAGCCGGACTGGACGATCGAGATCATCGAGCGGCTCGATGGCGTCGCGAACGAAAGCTCCAACGGCTGGAACAACGCCGGTACCGGTCACTCGGCGCTGTGCGAGTTGAACTATACGCCGGTGAGCAAGGACGGCCTGGTCGAAATCAGCAAGGCGATCGAGATCAACGAGCAATGGCAGGTGACCCGTCAGTTCCTCAGCCATCAGGTGAGCGCCGGCGTGTTGAAGAACCCGCGCTCCTTCATCAATTCGACGCCGCACATGAACCTGGTGTGGGGCGACGCCAATGTCGCCTTTCTTCGGCGCCGCCATGCCGCGCTGCAGGCCAGCCCACTATTCTCGGGAATGGAGTTCACCACCGACCCGCGGCAGATCGCTGAGTGGGTGCCGCTGATGATGGAAGGGCGCGATCCCCGGACGAAGCTGGCCGCGACCCGCTCGCCGCTCGGCACCGACTGCGACTGGGGCGAGGTGACGCGCCAGTATATCGCGGCGCTGCGCGGACAGCCCGGCGTGCGGATGACCACCGGGCACGAGGTCAGGCGCCTGGAGCGGAATGCCGACCGCACGTGGCGGGTCGCCGCATATGATATGAAGACCGACGCGAAGCAGGTCATCGACGCGCGCTTCGTCTTTGGGGGAGCCGGTGGCGGGGCGCTGCCGATCCTGCAATTGTCCGGCATTCCTGAGGCGGATGATTATGCCGGCTTCCCGGTCGGCGGATCTTTCCTCGTCACCGAGAATCCAGCCGTCGCCAAGCGCCATGCCGCCAAGGTCTACGGCAAGGCGGCGGTCGGATCACCACCGATGTCGGTCCCGCACCTCGACACCCGGTTCCTCGACGGCAAGCAGGTACTGCTGTTCGGACCGTTCGCCACCTTCTCGACCAAATTCCTGAAGGAAGGCTCCTATTTCGACCTGCCGCGATCGGTCACGATCGACAATTTCCGACCGATGATGTCGGTTGGGTGGGATGAATTCGAGCTGGTGGAATATCTCGCCAGCCAGCTCGCGATGTCGCAGGATGACCGCATGAATGCTTTGCGCGAATATCTGCCGGGCGCCAAGGACGCCGACTGGCGGCTGTGGCAAGCGGGACAGCGCGTGCAGATCATCAAGCGCGATCCTAAAAAGGGTGGCGTGCTGAAGCTGGGAACAGAGATCGTCGCGTCGAAGGACGGCACGATCGCAGCGTTGCTGGGTGCCTCGCCCGGCGCCTCGACCGCGCCCTCGATCATGCTGGACCTGCTGCGCAAGGTTTTCCCCGAGCGTCTCGCCAGCCCTCAGTGGCAGGCCAAGATCCGCGCAATCGTCCCCAGCTACGGCACGCAGCTGAACGACGATCCGGCGCGGCTGCAAGCGCAGTGGGATGCGACGGCAGCAGCGCTGCAGCTGGCGATCGCGTCACCCACTGCCACCGTCAGCACGCAACCCAAACCGGCAGCCGAACGCGTTAAAGTAGACCGTCATCCTGATCTGGCACTTTAGAATAGACGTCGATCACAAGGGCCAGATAGGCGAATCCTTTCTCTTACTAGGATGTCGCTCTCCTCGGTCACCCGGGCCAGTTCGCGCCTCAGCTGGCGGATTTCCGCATCCTTGCCGGCATCGCCCGACGCTGCCCTCCCCTGCTGTCGCCTCCAGAGGCTACCGCAACAGCTGACGAGCGCCGGCCGCCGCGAAACCTCTGCTACTAGATTAGCTACGCTCGGCGATCTGGGCCGCGGCATCGCGCTTAAACTCATCACTGAAACCGGGCTTCCCCATCGTCGCCGCCTGTTTTCGAAATCAGACTGAAGGGCTCCAGAAATCCAGCGGCTACACATTTCGCACTTCGATCGATCGTGCGTAAATCTCGGCCTGCCCTAAACATCCGCCATGCGCTTATCGCTCATACCGTGCCGAGCTATGGGTAGATGATGATGATCCGATGGCCAGCATGGTGGGCCGCCCTTCCGATCCTATTGCTGATTGGCTCGGGCTGTTCGAAAGCTTCCGAAGGTGCGGGGCCCGATAGCGCAGGGGCTGCCCAGGTTGCGTTGCTGTTTAGAAGTGGCTTCGCTGAAGCGCGTTCCAACAGTGGCGATGCTGCCAAGGCGCAGGACAGATCCTATGAATCGGTGGCCAGCGTCCGCCGAGCGATGGGCCGGCAGATGGCCGAGAATGTCCGGAGCAGCTTCTCATTGCGTTTCGCCAACGCGGATCAGGACCAGTTTATGCAATCCGGCGCTGCCGCAGAAGTGGCGGATCGAAAGATCGAAGCGCTAGGCCTGCCGCTCAACGACCTGGCTTCCGCGTCGGTTCTGCTTTTCGGCGTGGCGTGGGAATTGGCGAACGCACAGCCGCTGACGGCGGCCCAGCAACGCGCGCTGGTCCGGCAGGTCGGCGCCGAACTGAAGCAGTCCAGCGATCCGGGTGCCCGTCGGCGGGAAGCTGAGGCCCAATTGGCAATCGCCGGGCTCTGGCTTGAGGAGGAACGGTTACGGCAGGGGTCGGCGGAACAGATGCAGGCGCTGTCCGATGCCGTTCAGCAGGACATGAAGAAGCTGAGCGGCAATGACATGCGCGCACACGACCTGACGGAAAAGGGCTTCGTCGAACGTTAGCGCCGCCACATACCGCCCCCTCCGGTATTGGACGAGGCTGTCCTCATCGCTGACGATGCAGCGCGCTGACCGAACCCGGACAGTGATCTATCCGCATGTGCAGTCCACCACCGCCGAATGCACGATCGGATGTCGCCTGATAGGCGATCCAGCTACCTGGCCGATCCCGGTCGGGCTCGACGATCAGCTCCCGATGCCCAGCTCCTTTTTCCAGCGCTTCCTCGATCGCCGCATGCGCGACCTTGCGAGCGGCTTGCGCATCAGGCGCGACTGGGGTCGGGCAAGGACTTGGTGCCTGCGCCGTCGCTGACGCATGCAGAATGGTGACCATGGCAAAGGTCGACAGCATCACCGGCCGCTTCGTGTCTGCTTGCGCCGCTGGTCAATCTCCGTCTTCTCCCGCACTCTTGGTTTCGGGCAGATACCCTGCTCCACCAGCTTCGTACGATAGCGCTGGCCCTCTTCATGTATCCACATATCGGCGCTTTCCTTCCCATCCCTCTTGGCGCGAAGCTTATATCCGTCGGCTAAGCGCCTTTTGTCGGAGGCGGGCAGAGTTTCGATTGAGCAGGACTGGGCGACCCGTCCCCTGGGATTGGGCGAACGCATGCGGGACTGATGATCCTGAAGCCGTTGCCATCGCTGATGCTCCAAATGACGATCAAGCGTGTTCATATCCTGTGCCGACACCGGCAATGCTGAAAACCCCGCTACGTATAGCGTGAAGAGTGCCCGACTCATTGGGCACTTCGCCAATTATCGGCGACCTGTGCGTCCTTGCTGCCGGCTTTAGGGCATACACCCTCTGCGGCCAGCTTCGTGTAGAAGCGGCGCCCCTGCTCCTGTACCCAGCCATCGGCGCTGGCCTTGCCGTCATCGCGGACACGGCGAACATATTCCTGTTCAATCCGGCTCCGTTCAGCGGCCGGCAACGCATCGGCTGAACATTCGCGTGATGCCCTGGAGCGGGCCTCGCCCTTCTTGACGCCATGAGATCTGTCATAATTGTCATAGGTGTTGCGCAGCGCCTGCTGGCCGAGAATGCCGTTGCTCCAAATGGGTATGTCCACCATCTGCGCTGCGGCCGGTGTGGGAACAATTATTGCGGCAGCGACCAGCAGCAGTGTCTTGTCGCGCATAATAGCGGCCTCCTTTTTGCCAATGAGCATAGTCTGCAAGGATTTTACTGAACTTCGCCTGTTGCCTGGCGCAGCGCTAATCGATTTATCGTTCCCATGCCTCTGACCGTCCCGAAAAGCATGTCATTCAGTTAGACAGCTGTCCCCCTTCCGCCATCATCGGACGAAAGGACCAGGCGGATGAATGGAGAAAGCAGCATCACTGCGATCGAACGCGTCGAGATAGAAGCCGCCGTCGCACGAGCAGTGGCTGACGGCGTTACCGATGTCATGGACGGAGAGTGGGGCGACCGGGAATGGCTGCACCTGTTCGTGGATTTCGAGATCGCGGCCGAGGGCGACCGGTCGAGCGGCATCAGCTTCGCGCTCGCTCGTCTGTCTGGACAGCCGGTCGACAAGGTCTCCTTCCGCCTGCCACATGAGGCCAAGCGGCTGCTGGGCCAGTTGGCCGATGCCATGAGCGGCCCATCGAACGTTCGGTGGACCTGTGCGCAGCTGCGCGTGGAGCGGGACGGGCGATACAGTTTCAGCTATTCATACGAACCGCCCCACCGGCTGGGCGGCAACCTGCTCGACAATCGTTTCAAAGATTATCTCACAACATGGCTCGCGAGTGAGGATGGCGGCGCCTTCCGCCCGGCTTCTGCGCCATGATAACGCAGGATGTTGTTCTGATGAAGCTACGACTGCTTCCCTTGTTTGGCCTCGCCGCCTTTTCCACCATCGCGTGCACGCAGCGGAGCGAGTCTGCGGCGGGAAAGGCTGTGGCGGAACAGACTACGGCGGAAGGGGGCGCGTCCGGACAGACCGTGTCGGAAGGAAAGACAATGCCTTCGCAAGCCGATCTGGCGAAGCAGACGCCGGAGCAAATCATCGCTTCGGCCGATAGCGCCCATCCCGCTTCGCTCTATATTCTGGCCTCGAAACTGATGCACGGCGGACGCTTCGATGAAGCGGTGCGCTGGTTCTATATCGGGCAGTTGCGCTACCGCTTCTACCTGATGACCGACCCGCAGAATGTTGCCGATGAGCGGATATTGTTTTCTGCACTGTCGGAATCGGTCGGGCGCCCGATCAACGAATATGCATTTGGAAATGTGGATGATGCAGTACGCGAGATCGATGCCGCTTTGGCCTGGGATGCCGACCATCCGAACTACTTCACCGACAAGGACGCTTTCCCGCAACAGCTCGTCAAGGTCCGGGATGGCCTGAAGGCCATGCGCGATGACATGCTGGCACGCAAGGATGAGATACGAGAAACAAGGACGCGCAATGGCCTTCCCAATCGCTAGCGCCATTTTCCTGCTGTTGCAGACTGCGGTTTCGCCGGCGACCCTGCCGGAACCACTGGTGGCGACGCCGGCGACCCTGCCGGAACCACTGGTGGCGACGCCGGATGACGCCGGGCCGATGCGCCTGCATGTCGGGGATACAGGGATCAGGTGCTTGCGTCTGCCTTGTCCCTCCCGCGGGGTGTTCGTTCCCGACGACCAGGGTCATGCCGCGCGCGATCGGATGCTTTACACCGATGTTGACGGCAAGGCTGCACCACCGCCGATGATCGGCGACAAGGCACTGCTAGCGGCGATAGGCAGCGCATGGGAAGCGCGCACATGCCTTGCCATCGACGGGCGGCTGGTCAGCGGCGAGGGTGACCGGCCCGTGCTGCGCGTCGATCGCGTGATCGGGCCGTGCCGGGACCGGGCCGAATGAGGCTGACGCGCCACGTCATGGTGGCGACCACCTTGCTGTTAACCGGTTGCGGCGACAGGCAAGGTTCCATCGACGCCGCCACCGTGCTCGCCGATGCCGTTTATCCCGGGCAGCTCGAACTCTTCGACACGCATATGATGAAGGGCCAATATGCTGTGACCTTCGCCAGAAAGGGCGATGCGTTCAGCCGGGTCCGCCTTGTCGTCGATCGAGATCCGGCTAAATGCCGTGTCGGCACACACTGCGAGGCGCGGCTGCGCACGGCCTATGTGAACGGTACGGCGGCGGGCGCAAAGCTCAAGGCCTTGGCAGCCACCCTGCCGCCCTGCGGCATTGCCATATTGAGCGTCGATGCCAGCCGGCTCGACCCGAGCTTTCGCACGGACATAGAGCTGGACATGGACCCATCCGACCAACAGCCCGCGCTCGACCGGCTGTCCACCTGCATCGCCGCGTTCCGGGCGGCCCTGCCTGCCGATGCGACGTCCGCCCAGCAGGACCTGTCGCTTGGCATTCTGCTCCCCCGGCCGGGTAGGGTTACACCACCGGACCCCGCGCCAAGCTTCGAGAAGACGCTTAATTCGTCAAGGGCGGACGAACCTCGTTACCTGACCTTCGTAAAACATGACGAAACACAAATGAAGGCGAGCGCGCTGCGTCTGCACCCATATTATCTTTTTAAACCAGAAATAAGGGACCGATTGGCGGCGCGAGCACGCGATGTCCTGTCCGCACAGCACCTGCCCGGCCATATCCAGCATCATGTGCAGTTCCACGACACAAGGCTCGATCCGCAACGGCTGGAAATATTGCGTACCTATGTGCTGGCATGCAGCATCCATGATCCGGGCGAAGGGCCGTGCAAGACCGATCTCGCAGTCCGCATGCGCTACGATATGAAGACCGGAGAAGTCACGGAGGCAGCGATCTTGCGCGACGTTCGCGATGAACGGGGATCACTACGCCTGCCCCCCCTGCCCGGTCGGTGAAGCCATCGACTGGGCTCACTGCCTCCGGTCGTTTCGCGTGGGTTGATCGGTAGCTCTTGCGAAACCGGACGTTCACCGAAGCCTATATGACACTTTCCAATGCGTAAGGACGGCCACGAGACGGCCCACCGAGATCATCTTGCACTTGGGGCCTCCAACGTCTGCCCGTCGCGTCAAGTGGAGCAGCACCTTGCTAAAGCAGCCTGACCTGCGCAGCGGAGCCAGCTTGCGTCCGGTGCAGAAGGCGATCGTCGCGACGCTGCGCAGCTGAGCGAGGATCGAGATTGCATTATTATAACCGATCTCCGGCGGATCCTCCTTCGGAGTCCACTACGGACTTAGACATGTCCTCTCTTAACGGGACGATGCGGCCGATCAGCACCGCTGCGCTCCTAGTCGGGCGACGGACAGTTCGGGGCAGTGCGCATAGGCGGGCTCTGAAAGCTCGGCTTTGCCGACATGCAAAAGATTCTCGGTCACATCAAAATGCTTTTTGGGTGACGAACCTCACTAATTTGGTAGACAATGAAAGTGGTCCGGGGATTTCGGCGGATGCTCAAGGAGAATTTGATTGGATTTAAACCGTCTGGCCAGGCGGCTGGCCGTCTCGACGCTGGCCGCCATGATCCTCCCCGTCAGCGCGAGCGCTGGTGCGCCGCCGCTTACGCCTCCCGCCGAGGCGGTGCCGGCCTGGACCGCATTCCTTGACGGAATGCGCGATCTTCCCGACCGTATCCTCGCGCAAGTGCCTGCCGAGCGACGGAACGATCCGCAGCTCCGCGCCGAGGCCGGGCGACTTGCGCTGTCGGCGGTCACCGCTTCGGGTATCGACGCCCTCGCCAACGATCCCGATCACCCGGTGTTCGTACCGCAGCTCAACAACTATCTGACGATCGGTCAGCCAAACGCCGACACCAATTACCGCTCGGCCCGGATTGCGCCGGGCGGGACCTATCGCCTGCGCGGACGTCGCGGCTCGATGTCCATGGTGCGGATCGCGCAGTCGGGTCCTCCGCCCAAGCAGACGGGCCCCCAGGTCGATCTGGGCAAGCAGCGCACGGTGTTCGACCTAAATGCGCTGAAGACGGACGCCGAAGGACGCTACGATGTGATCCTCAGTCCAGCTCGTCCGGCAGGCTATACGGGTGAGTGGTGGCAGCTCGATCCCGCCAGCAATATGCTGCTCGTGCGCATGGTCGGTTCGCAATGGAGCAAGGAGATCGAGCCGACGCTCTCGATCGAGCGGGTCGACATTCCGGCGCCGCGACCCAGGCCGGCCGCGCAGACATTGGAGGCACGGTTGCGCGCCGCTCCGCAGTTCGCGGGCAACATCGCGCCGATGCTCGTCAATCGTGTCGCGTTGCTGCACCGCGAAGGCTATCTGAACAAACTTAAGGGTGTCGATTTCTCCCATCTCGGCGGCCTGACCGGGCAGTTCTACTATGAAGGCGCCTACGAACTCGGCGCGGGCGAGGCGCTGATCCTTGAGGCGAAGCTGCCCGAACGGTGCCTCTATCGTTCGGTCATCCTGACCAACGATCTCTACGAAACCACCGACTGGTACAATAATCACAGCAGCCTCAACGATTCCCAGGCGAAGGCGGACAGCGACGGCGTTCTGCGCATCGTGGTCTCGGCGCGCGATCCGGGCGTGCCCAACTGGGTCGATACCGCAGGCTATCCCAGTGGCGTGATCCAGGGACGCTGGACCGAGTGTTCGAGCCAGCCGGTGCCCACCGTACGCAAGGTGGAGCTATCCCAGGTGCGAAGCCATCTTCCGCGAGAGACAGCAACGGTAACGCCGCAGGAGCGCGACCGGCAAATCCGCGAACGGCGATCCGCCCTGCAGCACAGGCCGCTCTGGTGATGGCCGGTATGCTCCTAGATCGGCGCGCGCTGCTCGCGAGCATCGGCGCTGCGGCGTTCGCCGGCACGGGCGATCTGGCGCAGGCCGCCGCTGCGCCCAAGACCGCTATGCGACGCTGGTATCCCGACTATCAAGCGCGTGACATCGACATTGTCGACTATCAGGAATTTCGCGTCAGGGGCTGCGATGCGCGTTTCCGCGGACCGGGCTTTGACCCGTTCGCGGCGAAGCGCGGATCGTTCTTCACCTGCCTGGGCGCGGCACAGACCTATGGCTGCTTCAGCGGACGGCCATTCCCCGCGCGGCTGGCGGACAGGATCGGAGTCCGCGCGCTCAATTTGGGCATTGGGGGTGCGGGCCCCGGTTTCTACCTTATCAACCCTTCGCTGATCGATGCCGCCAATCGTGGCCGCTTCGTCATATTGCAGGCCATGGCCGCCCGGCATGAGGCGAACAGCCGCTATGCCGCCGATGGCTATGTCGAATATGTGCGCGATCGGGTTCGCGGCGACAGCGTCGATTCCGGGACCGCCTGGGCGCGCTTGATCGCCGAGGATTTTGACAATTTGCCTAAATATGTGGCCGAAACCCGGCAAACCTGGCTGGAGACCATGCGCGAACTGGTGTCAGCGATCAAAGTGCCGATCCTGTTCTTCTGGTTCTCGACGCGGGCACCCGACTACACGATCGACTGGGACGGCTTGCGCGCGGCGAAGGCGCAGGGCGCGCCGGTTCCGAAGCTGGTGAATGCGCTGTTCGCCCACGTCCCACAGATGGTGGACGGACCGACCGCGCGCGCGGCGGCAGCGCTGTGCCAGGTCGAAGCGAGCTGCCGCAGCACGCGCGGTAGCGGCGGCGTGCTGGTCAATCGCCATACCGGCTTGCCGATCGATCCCAAAGCCTATCGTGACCGGGGGATCGAATACCAGCCGCTCCTGAGCGGCCGCAATCACTACTATCCGTCCGACGAGATGCATGAGGATGCGGCCGCCATTCTCGAACCGTTGGCCCGGGGACTTTCCACGTAGCCAGGCCTAGGCTTGGCTGGGATCAGGGGGAAACCAGACGCCGGGTCGGGAGCACGACGCCGACTTCGCGCGCATACCGATCCCATTCCGCGAGCAGTTCGGAGAATTTGGCGGGGTTTCGGGTCGACAAGTCTGTCGTCTCGCCCGGATCGTTGGCGAGGTTGAACAGCCGCCAGCTTCCATCGCCGGTGTCGATTATCTTCCACTCGCCTTTGCGGATCGAGCGGGAACCGAACAGCTCGGTACCGAACGCTTCGGTCTGATCGTGGATTCGCTCGGCGCGACCCAACAGATAGCCAAGCATCGAGGTCCCTTGGATTGGCTCGACCTTACGACCTTGAAACGCACCGCCGTGCGCCGGAACATTCGCCATCTCAAGGATCGTCGGCAGCACATCCGCGGCGTTGGCGAAAGCGCGCCCGATCCGGCGCTTCCCAACAAGAGCTTCGGGTCCTGAGAAGAAGCTCGGCACGCGCGTGCCGCCCTCGGTCGCGTACGTCTTGTACAGCCATGACGGTGCCACAGCGGCGCTGGCCCATCCGGGTCCGTACATCGTCAGTGACGTAGCCGAGCCGAGATTTTCCAAGCGGTTGTCGGCCTGGGCATAACGCTGGCGAAGCGATTCGATCTGGGTGTCGCGCTGGCTCATTCCTTCGGCGCCATTGTCCGAAAGAAAGATCACCACCGTGTTGTCGAGCTTGCCGCTGCGCCGCAGTTCGGCCAGCACCAGGCCCACGCCGTGGTCGAGCCGATCGACCATCGCGGCGTAAATCTCCATTTCGCGCGCGGAGCGCACCTTGTCGGCGGGCGTCAGCGCGGCCCAGCCGCCCGGGGGCTTGGCTCGTACGTGGATCGGCTTGCTTGGATCATAGAGGCCTAGCGCGGCCTGTTTTTTTAACCGCTTGGCTTCCAGCGCGTTGAAGCCAGCATCATAAGCACCTTTGTAACGCGCGATGTCTTCGGGCAGGGCCTGGAGCGGCTGGTGCGGGGCGCTGAAGGCGAGATAGGCGAAGAACGGCTTGTCCTTGTTAGGCCCCTGATCCCCTTCCTTGAGAAAATCTGCCAGCCGCTCGGCGAAATAGGTCGACGAATAGAAATTTTCGGGCAGTCGTTCCACGACCCTGCCGTCCTCGGTGTAGACCATGCCCTTCGCGCGCTCGGTCGACAGTCCAAGCCCAAAATGATTATGCGCCGCCGGCAACAGCGCGAAGCTGCGCTGAAAGCCGCGCGCGTGCGGGTCCTGGCCTGGCTCGGTGCCGAGATGCCACTTGCCCGACAGCAGCGTGCGATAGCCTGCGGCCGAAAGGATTTCGGGCAGCGTGACGTTGTCGGCGCGCAAATAACCTTCATTGCCGCGAGTGCCGATCTGGTTGGGCGTTTGAAGCTCCATTGCGCCCAGCCCGACGCGATGGGGATCGGTGCCGGTCAGCAGCATCGCGCGCGTCGGTGAGCAGGCGGGCGCGGAATGAAAGTCGGTAAAGCGCACACCCTTCTTGGCCAGCGCGTCGAGGTTGGGCGTCCGGATTTCCCCGCCGAAGGCGCCCAGATCTGAATAACCCAGATCGTCGGCGACGATGATCAGGAAATTAGGCCGGCTCTTCGCCGTTGTTTCCCGCGCGTTTCCGGTCCCGATTGTCAGGGCTGCCAAGGCTATTGTCGCGCCCAGGCTATAGATGATATTTTTCATATCTCCCTCCGCTCTACCGGTCCGGTCAAAAATTCGCGCGCAGCGTGGCGCCCAGGGTGCGCGGTTCGCCTGGCAAGCCCGTGACTACCCCGATGGGTTGAACCGATTTCGTCACGAAAAATTCCTTCTGCCCCAGGTTGCGCGCCCACAACGAGAGATCATAGCGCCCCTCAAGAAAATTGAAGCCGACACGGGCATTCAGCACGCCGTATGCGGGTATGACGCCATAGGAACTCAGCGTCGCGGTCGCATTGACCGATGACCGATGGAGATAGTCGAACCGCGTGTAGATCGAGACGCTGTCGCCAAGCGGTCGGGATGCGTCGACATTCAATGTATAGGTAAACTTGGGCATCAGCGGCATCGACGTGCCCGACAAATCCTGGATCGGGCCGAGATAGGCGCGTTCGGGTGCCTGCGCTGCATTCTTGTAATCTACGTAGCGCGCGTCGGTATAAGCCGCCGACGCACCCAGCCGCAGTCCCTCCACGGGCGCGAGACTCAGCGTCGTCTCGAAACCTTTGGAGCGAACTTTAGGCACATTGGCGATATACTGGAGAGACGTCGTCGGGCCGGTCTGCTCGCTGATGTTCGCCTGGTAATCGCGCACGTTCGTAAGATAGGCGGCGGCATTGAAGGTCAGCCGCCGGTCGAGCCATTGCGACTTCAGGCCGACTTCGAAATTGTCCACCTTCTCCGGCGCGATCACCGGGCGGGAGGCGCCACCCGGGCTCAGGTTGAGCCCGCCCGACTTGCTGCCCCGAGAATAAGTGCCGTAGATCAGCACCTCGTCGGCGGGCTTGAAGCTGAGCGTCACCAGGCCCGACACGGCATTGGAGCTGTCGCGCGCCTCGAAGGCCAGTTCACGCTGGGAGGCGCGGGCCGCCATCGCGATCGCCCGATTGGCGGGGGATAGGATGGAAAGGTCGTTGCCGCCGACCCAGAACTGTCTGAAGCGGCCTTCCTTCTTCTCATGTGTGTAACGCAGACCGCCGGTCAGGGTCAGCGAGGGCGCAATGTGCCAGTCGAGCTGACCAAAGGCTGCGTAGCTTTTGGTGGTCGGATCGGAATAGTTGGCGGCTTCGAAATTTTCGACCGCGTACCGGTTGATCGCGAGCGTGGCTGGCGGCGTGGTCACCGGATTATAGTTCCATGCGGCATAATCGCGCCCGAATGCAGCGGAGCCATATCCCCTTACGACCTGCCAGAAATAATAGAGGCCCGCGACATAATCGATGACATTCTCGCCATTGGAGGCGACGCGAAATTCCTGACTGAACTGGCGTTGGCGATTGGACGTGTGCTGCTTGGTCAGGATCGGCAGTGAGGTGCCGTCGGTATCGTTCCGGGGATCCCAGTCCCACCAGCGATAGGCCGTGATCGAGGTCAGCGTGGCTGCTCCCACATCCCAATCGACATGCCCCGACACGCCATAACTCTTCATATGGGCCTGAATGAGGGAATCGGCATCGCCCTTGCGATTGAAGGCGCCCGCCGTCAGCGGAGTATAACCCAAACGTGCCGAACGATCGAATATGTTGTTGGCGATGCGAGCGCCGTTTGCCAGCGTCGTGAAATATTCGTCATTGATCGCCAGCATGAAATATTGCTTCTGCCGCGAATAATCCCCGATGATGCGAACAGTGACGTCGTCTACAGGCTTTGCCAGAACTTGTCCGCGCAAGGTTAGGTTCTCGTAATCCTGCGCGTCCCTGCCGTTGAAGACGTTGGTAAGGAAGCCCTTACGGTCCGTATAGGCGGCGGTCAGGCGGACGGCCAGCCTGTCCTGGATAATCGGCGCGGATCCCGATGCGCGAAGCTGGCGCTGATCGTAGTTGCCAACATTGCCTTCGACCACCAGTTCGGGATCGAAGCTGGGTGCGCGTGTGGTGATGTTGATTGCGCCGGCGGTGGTGTTCTTGCCGAACAGCGTGCCCTGCGGCCCGTTCAACACCTCGATCTGCTGCAGGTCGATCAGGTCGAACTGGGATTGTCCGGGCCGACCGTAATAGACGCCGTCCACATAGAAGCCGACGCCCGCTTCCAGACCATCGATCGCGATCGTGGCATTGGCGCCGAGCCCACGGATGGTGACGTTGGAATTGCGCGCGTTAGTGGTTGTGACCTGGAGCGTCGCGACGAGTTGCTGTATCTGGTTGAACGTGGAGGTGCCCGACGCGCGAATATCCGCAGCGCCGATGACGCTCAGCGAGATCGGCACGTCTTGTGCCGCTTCATCGCGTCGGCGCGCCGTGACGACGATCTCTCCGGCCCCGAGATTGCTTGCCTCGGCGAGACTGTCGGACAGCTGGAATTGTGCGTGCGCATTTTCTGCATAGCTCGCCGCAAGCACTGCAAGCGACACGCCAGACAGCGCCAGACGCTGCGCGAATCTACGGACCATAGTATCCCCCTGAGACCGGCGCCGTTATGGCGCTGTTTGAAAATTTCTGATGGTAAGCGCCCTGACGTGGTCATCTCGGTCGCAGAAGCTGTCCCCCCAATGTGGACGAGCACGAAAGTCGACTATTGAAGTAGACAATGGGAGGCAACCAAAGTTTTATGAGGCGCGGTAAATCTGAGATATTGCTGGAGGGGACAATAGCGGTCGCGTGACATGGCCGACCGATTTGTCTGCGTGATATCCCTGCGCGCACTCCACTTCAGCCGTTCAGGCTCAAAGATGACAAGGTATGCCACCCAGAGGCATGCGTGCGCCGGCTGCAGTGAAACTCGGCGATACCGAGCAGCGGCCCTGAATATAGCGTCGGCTCCTATGCCGCCGGGGTGCATTTCGCGCGGCACGGCAGATTGAAGTTCGAGCTCGTACATATTAGGCGCGCCGATATGCAGCAATCGCGGCGCGGAGCGCTGGAATCTCGAGGGCTATATGGGGACCGATCCCCATTGCAGACAGAAGTCTATGCGATGGGAGATTTCCCGACCGTGCGAGCCCCCTCCAGAGCGTCATCGACGAGCTCGAAAAGGCCGTCCCCGGGGCTTTGCACCGGAGCCACTCCGGAAAAGCCGACGCGTCTGCTCTATCCGAGGAGGCTAAAATGTCAGGATAATCAGGAGTTTTTGTCGGTGCCGCTTACAGGACTCGAACCTGTGACCCCCGCATTACGAATGCGATGCTCTACCAACTGAGCTAAAGCGGCGACGGCGGGCAGATAACAGCGTGAGGGCTGCAGGACAAGCGGGCATTTTCGTCCTTTTTCGCCCAAGCGGTCGGTTGCGAGGCGTTTACGACAAGTTTACCATCCTCTGCGACAGTGAGTGCCAAAGGTCGATTCTCGGGGACTGGCGCTGATGGACAGGTTGCACGGGCATGATGCCGCCCGCGAGGAAGAGGATATCGATCCCTTCGAAGATGCGGCGATAGACGCGCCGCTGCTGATCCCCTCGCAGGACCGCCGGATGCAAGTGCGAGTCTATGGCTATTGGACATCGTTGCTGGGCGAACGCCACCTTCCCTCGATCGAAGACTTGTCTCCTGATCAGATGAAGGAATTCGGGCCCAATTGCGTTTTGCTCGACCTGTCGCGCGATAGCGGTAATCCAGCCATCGCCTATCTGGGCAGCGCGGTACAGCGCGAATGCGCGGCGGCGGGGCCGATAGCCTATTTGGCAGATGTGCCGCCCAATTCTTTGCTTTCACGTCTGACCGATCCCTCTCGGGAAGTGATCGCGCGCGGTGCTCCCGTCACGTTCGAATCCGACTTCGTGAACGAACGCGGCGCGCAGCTGGTGTATCGCGGGCTGCTGATGCCCTTTTCATCGGACGGTCGGGCCGTCGATTTCATGCTGGGCGTGATCAGTTGGAAGGAACATGCGAGCATTGGCGAGAGCGATGCGATCGCGCGCGAAATGCGGGATGCGCTGCGTTCAGCCCGGGCGCCGCTGACGAGTGCTCCGTTATGGGCGCAGGCGCCTGATCGCGGCGACCGACACGAAAGCGCGAGCTCTATCGAACGTCTGGCCGCGGTGCGCACGGTCGCGGCGCGGGCATCCACGCGCGAGGCGCGGAGCCGCGCAGCACTTTGCCATGCGATCGGCCTTGCGCATGATCTCGCGCTCGCGATCGAGGCTGCGCCAGCGGATTATGCAAATATCCTTGCTGAAGCGGGTGCGGACACAACGGATCAGTCTTTAGGCACCAGTGTCGCGAAACTGGTTTTCGGCGGCCATTATGGGAAAGTCCGCCTGCGCGAATTTGCGCTGGTGCTCGACCAAGCGACGCTGGCCGGTATGGGTACGGGAAGGCTAAACGCCTATCTTGCCGCGCAGCCAAACGGTCTGCGGACGCTTTTACAACAAGCGAGAAGGCATAAAGTCTAGGGGCTGACAGCCTCGACGAGAACCTATGTCCGTCGCGCACGAGAACGCAGCCTCCTTCGCCTGGCCGCATTTGCAATGCTTCAGGCCACTCATCAACATCCGGTCCGCAATGGCGTCGACGCGACACCGGCGCTGTCCGTTAGCTAATAATATTACTTCAACCGGAAATAATGGAAAAGCGCTAACTTGAGCGTCCGGGCGAACGGCTTATAGTCGGATCGGAACCGACAACCGCCGGCTGCGATTCCTCAAGCTCGGGCAGTGGCGTCGACAGCAGCGAGGTAAGCATGACAGCATCCAAATCCGCGTCGGGCAAGGGCAACGACGCCATTCGCGGCGCGCTGGAGGAAGCCCTGGCCAACGGCGCCCTGCCCGGCGAGCGCGAAGGTCTGGATCGTCAGGCGATTGGTGAAGCCGCCCATTTCCTGCTGGAAACCGCTGCCGCGCGGGCGGTGGGCGATCCGGCTGTCGCGATCGAAACGCTGGGCGAAGGCGCAGGCGGGCGCTTTATGCGCATCGCCATCGTCAATGACGATATGCCTTTCCTTGTCGATTCGATCGGCAATGCGCTCGCCGCGCTCGACCTGACGATCCACCGCCTGCTGCACCCCATCCTGTCTGTCAGCCGCGACGCCGACGGTCGGCTGCGCGCCATATTGGAACCCGAAGCCCCCGGTGCGAAACGGGAATCGATGGTCTATATCGAGGCCGACCGTGCCGATGCGAAGGGGCGCCGGGCGCTTGAGACAAATCTGCGCGAAACCTTGGCCGACGTGCGCGCGGCGGTGACGGACTGGCCGCATATGCGCGCGGCGATGGCCGCCGATGCCGATGCGCTGCCCGACGAAGAAGGCGCGGCGCTTCTGCGCTGGTTCCTGGCACGCCACTTCACGCAGCTTGGCCGTGAGATATTGCGGCGCGACGGCACGGCCGAGGCGCGCCTGGGCATTTGCGTGCGCGAGAAGAAGCCGCTGATCGCGCCTGCCTCTCTGGAAGCGGCGTGCCGTTGGTTCGAGGAAGGGCAACGCGCTCCGCTGATCATCAAGTCAAACCGCATGTCGCGCGTGCATCGGCCCGTCTTGCTCGATCTGCTGATCGTGCCGGTACGGGAGGGGCGCGATGTCGTTGCTCTTTCGATCCATGCCGGCATGTGGACCAGCGCCGCGCTTGCAACTGCGCCGGACAAGGTGCCGCTGCTGCGGTCTGCGCTTTCGTCGCTGATGGATAAGTTCGGTTTCGATCCGGCGAGCCATGCCGGCAAGACGCTGGTGCATGCGATGACCGCCCTGCCCCATGACATATTGATCGGTTTCGACCGCGATACGCTGGAACGGCTCGTCCTGACCTTCATGTCGCTTGCCGACCGGCCTCGCCCAAGGCTCGCCCTGGCGACGAGCGCGCTCGCACGGCATCTCTACGCCTTCGTCTGGTTGCCGCGCGACGAGGTGACGACGGCGCGGCGCGTGCAGGTGCAGGATATGCTCAAGGAGGCGGCGCATGCGGAAATGCTCAGCTGGTCGATCGCGCTCGAGGAAGGCGGCCTCGCGCTGCTGCGCATCACGCTCGACCTGCGCGACGGTGGCGTCGTGCCCGACGATGCGGTGCTCGACGCGCGGCTGCGCCACATGGTGCGCGGCTGGCTGCCCGCTGTCGAGGCCGCGCTGGCCGAGAGCGAGGAAGCCGGGCGCGCCGCGACGCTGGCGCAGCGCTTCGCCCCCGCCTTCCCCCTTTCCTATCGCAACGGAGCGGGGCCTGACGAGGCGGCGATCGACATCCGGCTGATCCATGGCCTTTCGGGCGACGGCGACAAGTCGATCCGCATCTATCGCAACGACGATGACGACGCTGCGGCATTGCGGCTGAAGATCTACAGCTTCGATAGCGTCGCGCTGTCGGATGTCGTGCCGGTGTTTGAAAATTTCGGCTTTCGCGTCGTAGACGAGATCATGACCGCTTTGGACGGAGGCCGGCAGGGTTTCGTTCAGCGCTTCATCCTTGAACTGCCCGGCGGCGACGTGGAAGACGTAATCGCGCGCGCCGATATCGTGACGGAGGCCATCGCCCAGGTTCTGGAAGGCGTTGCGGAGAATGACCGTTTCAACACGCTGATCGTGACGGCCGGGCTGTCGCCGCGCGACACCGTACTGATGCGCGCGCTTTTCCGCTATCTGCGGCAGACGGGCATGGCCTATGGCATGGCGACATTCGTCGACACGCTTCGCCACGAACCCGAACTTGCCCGCGCGTTGATCGACCTGTTCGAGGCGCTGCACGACCCGACGGCGAAGGACGGCGCCGCGCGAGCCGAACAGGCGCAGGCAGCGATCGAGCAAGGGTTGGAAAAGGTCGGCGCGATCGATGAGGACCGGGTGCTGCGTCTGCTGCGCGCGGTCATCGTGGCGACGCTCCGGACCAATTTCTTTGCGCCAGGCGCGGCCGAGGCGCTCGCCTTCAAGCTCGACAGCGCACAGATTCCCGGCCTACCCGCGCCGCTGCCGTGGCGCGAAATCTGGATCTATTCGCCGCGCGTCGAGGGCATTCACCTGCGCGCCGGTCCGGTCGCGCGCGGCGGGTTGCGCTGGTCGGACCGGCGCGACGATTTCCGCACCGAGATACTGGGCCTGATGAAGGCACAGCGGGTCAAGAATGCGGTCATCGTGCCAACCGGCGCCAAGGGCGGCTTCTATCCCAAGCAGCTTCCCGATCCGCAGGCGGATCGCGACGCCTGGCTGGCCGAGGGCACGGAAAGCTATCGCATATTCATCCGCACGCTGCTGTCGGTGACGGACAATATTCTCGACGGCCAGGTCGTGCATCCCGAAGGCGTTCTCGTGCGCGATGGCGACGACCCATATTTTGTCGTCGCCGCAGACAAAGGCACGGCAAGCTTCAGCGACGTCGCCAACGCGATTGCGCTGGAACGCGGTTTCTGGCTGGGCGACGCCTTCGCCAGCGGCGGGTCGCATGGCTATGATCACAAGGCGATGGCCATTACGGCGCGAGGCGCCTGGATCAGCGTGCGCCGCCACTTTGCCGAAATGGGCGTCGATGTGCAGAGCGACCCCGTTACGGTGGTCGGCTGCGGCGATATGTCCGGCGACGTTTTCGGCAACGGCATGCTGCTGTCGAAGGCGATCAGGCTGGTCGCGGCCTTCGATCACCGTCACATCTTCCTCGACCCCGATCCCGACCCGGCGAAGTCTTGGGACGAGCGCGCGCGGCTGTTCGCGCTCCCGCGATCCAGTTGGGACGATTATGACCGCACGTTGATATCGAACGGCGGCGGCGTCTTTCCCCGAACGATGAAGCGCGTGCCGCTCAGTCCGCAGGTGCAGGCGATATTGGGCATCGCTGAGGCGGAGCTGGAACCTGCCGCGCTCATATCCGCGATTCTGCGCAGCCCGAACGATCTGCTCTGGTTCGGCGGCATCGGGACCTATGTTAAGGCCACAGCGCAGAGCCACAGCGATGTCGGCGATCCGGCCAACGACCGGCTGCGCGTGGATGGCGAGGAATTGCGCGTCCGCGTCGTGGGCGAAGGTGCGAATCTGGGGGTCACGCAGGCAGGGCGCATCGCCTATGCATTGCATGGCGGGCGCATCAATACCGACTTCATCGATAATTCCGCCGGCGTCGACTGCTCCGACAATGAGGTGAACATCAAGATCGCGCTCAACAAGGAAATGGCCAAAGGGCGGCTGTCCTTCGAGGCGCGCAATGCCCTGCTTGACCGCATGACCGACGCGGTCGCCGACATTGTGCTGGAAGATAACAGGCTTCAGGCGCTCGGCCTTTCCGTCGCCGAGAGCGGAGGGACGGCGAACCTTGCCAGCTACGTCCGCCTGATCGAGACGTTCGAGGAAAGCGGCCGGCTCAGCCGCAAGGTGGAGGGGCTGGCGAGCAACGAGCAGTTGCTAAGGCGTGGACAGGATGGTCAAGGACTGACCCGGCCGGAACTCGCCGTGCTGTTATCGACCGCCAAACTTGCCTTGCAGGATGCGATCGAACATGGCGAGCTGGCAACCGATCCTTCGATGGGGCAGGAACTGGCGAACGCATTCCCGCCCGCAATGCGCGACGCGGAGGGCGACGCCATCGCGGCGCACCAGTTGCGCGGGGAGATCATCGCAACCAAGGTCGCGAACCGCATCGTCAATCGGCTGGGACTGATCCATCCGTTCGAGCTGGTAGAGGAAGAGGGCTGCTCGCTCGCCGATCTCGCCGATGCGTTCATAGTCGCGGAAAGGCTCTATAATGTCGGCGCGCTTTGGGCGGAGGTCGATGCAGCGGACATGGCCGAGAGCGCACGGCTCAGCTTGTTGATCGCAATCGCGGAAGGCATGCGCATCCAGATCGCCGACATTTTGCGGAGCCTGCCGAGGGGAACGCTGCCCCAGGCCGGACATGATGCGCTCGCGGCGGGCGTCGGCGCGCTCGCAGGGTGCGTCGACGATCTTTTGATGAGCGAGCCGCTGCGGCGCACGGCGGCGGTGACCGATCATCTGACGTCGCTCGGCGCGCCTGCCCTGCTCGTCGACCGGACGGCGCGTCTCTACAAGCTGGACGGCGCGGTCGGCATCGCCGAATTGGCGAGGCGACTGGGCATCGACGAGATTGCGCTGACGCATGCCTTCACCCGCCTTGGCGAGGCGGTGGGCATCGATTGGGTGCAATCCGCCGCCGCGCGCATGCACCCGTCCGATCCGTGGGAACGGCTGCTCATGTCCGGCGTGGCGCGCGACATGCAGCAGGTACGGCTCGACTTTCTGGAACAGGCCAAGGGTAAGGATGTCGATGAGCATGTCGATAGCTGGCTTGCTGGACGGGAGCCCAGGGTGCGCCAGTTCCGCCATCTGGTCGAACGCGCGCGGACGGCGCCCACGCCCAATGTGGCCATGCTCGCCGAAATCGCCGGTCAAGCGCGGGGGCTTCTCAGCCGCTAACATGATTTGATACAATTTCGTGCATGAGGCAGTTTGCAATTGCGAGTCGTTCGCGTTATGCGAGCGGCCTCAAACAGCCGGAACTCACCCTCCCTCATGCACGCTCCCCTTCAGGCCCGAACGAAGAAGAAAAAGCCCAGCCCGTTCTGGATGAAGCAGTTGCATGCGTGGCACTGGATCAGCTCCGCCGTCAGCCTGATCGGCCTGCTGCTCTTTGCCTTTACCGGCATCACGCTCAACCATGCGGCCGATATCGAAGGGTCGCCCGAAACGGTTACGAAGGCGGCCACCCTGCCCCCGTCCTTGCGCGAACAGTTGGCGAAGGACGGCGGCGCGGACGGTAAGAGGCCCCTGCCCGCCACTGTCGCGCAGTGGGTGGAAAAGGAAATAGGGCAGCGTGGAACGGGCGAGGGCGAATGGTCCGCCGACGAGATCTATCTTGCTTTGCCCCGGCCGGGTGGGGATGGCTGGGTATCGATCGACCGCGCGACCGGCGCGGTGACGAGTGAGGCGACAAGCCGCGGCTGGATCAGCTATCTCAACGACCTGCACAAGGGGCGCAACGCCGGCACGGCGTGGAAGTGGTTCATCGACATTTTCGCCGTCGCCTGCTTCCTGTTCGCGCTGACCGGCCTGCTGCTGCTGCAACTGCATGCGGCCAAGCGGCCCAGTACCTGGCCCCTCGTCATCGCGGGCCTCGTCATTCCGGCCATATTGGCCGTGGTCTTCATTCATTAAGGGGAAATGAGCAGCTATGCAGATCAGCCATAAGATGATCCTGGGCGGGAGCGCCGCGTTCGGCATGGCGGGCCTTGCGGCGATGCCGGCTAAGGCGGAGACGCTGAACCTGAGCGTCACAATTCCGCGCCTCTCGGTCGCCGAATATCATCGCCCCTATGTCGCCATCTGGCTTGAGAAGGAGGGCGCTGCCCCCAAAACCCTGTCCATATGGTATGATTTCGACATGCGGAACGGCGAGGGCACGAAGTGGCTGCGCGATGTGCGCCAATGGTGGCGCGTGTCTGGCCGCTCGCTCAGCTTCCCCGCCGACGGCATCAGCGGCGCGACGCGCGCGCCCGGGCCGCAGAAGATCGCCTTTGCCACCGGCAAGGGGCCGCTCGGCACGCTGACGCCGGGCAACTACACGCTCGTGATCGAAGCTGCCCGCGAAGTCGGCGGCCGCGAACTGGTGAAGCTGCCCTTCTCCTGGCCGGCGAAAGCCGGCGCGACCGTCGCGGCAAAGGGATCGACCGAACTCGGGGCCGTAAGCCTCACCATCGCGAAATAAAGGGATTATCCGATGAAGGCCAAATATCTGATCGCCGGCGCCCTCGTCGTCCTGATGACATCGGGCGCGGCGCAGGCGCATCGGCAGTGGATGCTGCCATCTTCCACCACCTTGTCGGGCACCGACAGCTGGGTCACGATCGACGCCGCCGTATCCAACGACCTGTTCTATTTCGAGCATCATCCGATGGGCACGGACAATGTTGTCGTCACCGAGCCGGACGGCGCGGCGGGCAAGGTCGAGAACGCTGCCAAGGGCCGTTACCGCTCCACCTTCGACGTCCATCTGACCAAGCCGGGCACTTACCGCATCGGATCGGTCACGAGCGGCGTGATGGGCAGCTACAAGCTCAACGGCAAGGTCGAACGGTTGCCGCGTGGCACAACGAAACAGACGCTGGCGGCCGCGATCCCCGCTGGCGCGATCGAGGTGCAGACCGGCGAAGTGTCCGGCCGCAACGAGATTTTCGTGACCCTTGGCGCGCCGACCACCACCCTCTTCAAGCCGACAAATGCGGGCCTGGAAATGGCGCCGATCACCCATCCCAATGATCTGGTGCAGGGCGAGGCTGCGAGCTTCCGTTTCCTTCTCGACGGGAAGCCGGCAGCCGGGCTTAAGGTGACGGTCATTCCCGGCGGTATCCGCTATCGCGACAATCTGGGGCAGATGGACCTTGTGACCGATCAGGACGGGAAGCTCAGCATCACCTGGCCGCAGCCCGGCATGTATTGGCTGAATGCGAACATTGGCGGCGGGCGCGAAGGCGGAGCGGCGGCGGCGCAGACGGCGCCGGCGGCGCCTGCACGCCGCGCCTCCTACACCACGACGCTTGAGGTGCTGGCGCCCTGACGCGCCACGCCGTCCGCATCGCCATCCCGCCCGACCTGTCGCCCGCGCATTTCGCCGGTCGGCAGCGGACGGGGCGGATCGTTACGCTTGGCGGGCCGACCATGGGAACGCGCTGGTCCGCGCGCATTGTCGATCCGCCCGCCGACGCCGACGCCGACGCGGCGATCGAGGCGGTGTTGGCGCGTGTCATCGCCCAGATGAGCAATTGGGAGAGCGGCTCCGACATCAGCCGATTCAACCGATCGCCAACCGGCACATGGATGCCGCTGCCCGCCGACATGCTGGCCGTCTTGCACGCGGCGCTGGACATGGCGCGGCTGTCGGACGGCGCGTTCGATCCAGCGATCGGGCGGCTCGTCGATGCATGGGGCTTTGGGGCAAGCGCCGGCGAATTGCCCGGGTCTCCTAGCGGCAATTCGTGGCGGGCCATCGAGATAGAGGGCGACCGGGCGCGCCGCATCGGCGACGTCACGCTCGACTTGTCCGGCATCGCCAAAGGCTTTGCCGTCGATGCGGCGGCGCAGGCGCTGGCAAACAGCGGCGCGGCCAGTTTCCTCATCGAGATCGGGGGCGAGTTGCGCGGCCACGGGGTAAAGCCCGACATGCAGCCCTGGTGGGTCGATGTCGAGGCACCCCCCGGCCTGGACGTGCCTATATTGCGCGTGGCGCTTTGCGGCCTGTCGATCGCGACGTCCGGCGACTATCGCCGCTTCCATCGCGCGGGCGAAGCGCGGCTGTCGCACAGCATAGACCCCGCAGCCGGCGCACCGATCATCAATGACGTCGCCGCCGTGACGGTATTGCACGAAAGCGCGATGATGGCGGACGCCTGGGCCACGGCCATAACGGTCATGGGGCCGGACCGCGGCATGGCGCTGGCGACGTGCCATGGCCTGCCCGTCCGTCTGATCGAGCGCGACGGCACGGAGCCACGCGAATATATGACGCCAGCGCTCGCCGCGATGCTGGATTGAGTGCCCTACCCCTCCGCCCAGCGGCGCAGCAGATTATGATAGACTCCCGTCAAGCGGATGACCTGCCCGTCGTCATGCCCGCGATCTACGGCAAGCGCCTGGATCGAACTGTCGAGATCGAACAGCATCTGGCGAGCGGCGTCGTCGCGTACCATCGATTGCAGCCATAGGAAACTCGCAACCCGACGGCCGCGCGTCACCGGCTCGACCCGGTGCAGCGACGAGGAAGGATAGAGCACCGCATGCCCGGCCGGAAGTTTGATCTGCTGAACCCCGAACTGGGTTTCGACCGTCAGCTCGCCCCCGTCATAGGCGGAGGGGTCCTCAAGGAACAACGTCATGGAAAGGTCTGCGCGCACGCGGAAACCGGTGCCCGCCTGTATCCGCACCGCATTGTCGACATGGGTGCCGAACGCCTGCCCCCCTGCATAGCTGTTGAACAGCGGCGGAAAGATTTTAAGCGGCAGCGCGGCGGCGATGAACAGGGGCGAGCGACCGAGCGCGGCCAGAACCATCTTACCGGCCTCCAGCGCTTCGGGCGCGTCCTCGGGCAGTTGCAGATTGCGTTTCGCGAGCGCCGACTGATGGCCCGAAGTCGCGTTGCCGTCGCTCCAGGCGCCCGCGTCGATGCGCGCGCGCAGTGCTGCGACCTCGGCCGCGTCGAGGAGGTCGGCGATGACGGTCAGCATAGGCGGTAATGTCCTGCGGCGCGTATAGGAAAGATCGTCAGGCGGCTGCCGTCAGCATGAAGGGGATTTCAACGATCCCCCTGACGCGCATAGGATGGCCTTCACGGACCAGCGGCTGCCAGCGCCAGTGCCGCACTGCGTCCCTCGCCGCATTGTCGAGGCGTGCCGAACCGCTGCTATGGGCGACGGCGATGCTTTCGACCCTGCCATCGACGCCCACCGTTAGTGACAGGACGACGGTTCCCTGTTCATGCTGACGACGGCTTTCGATCGGATAGCGCGGCGGCTTGCCCGAGACCATCTGCGCGCTGAGATCGCCGCCCTGTATCGTAGTGGATACAGGCGCCGGCGGCGCCGGGGGCGCGGGCGGGGATGGCGGCGCGACGATCGCGACGGGCACCGGCGATATTCTGACCGGCTCCGTCGTTGTGACCAAGCGCGGCGGTTCGTTCACCGGAATACGGACGACCGGCGGCGGCGCGATGATCTGTGGCGATGACGGCGGCGGCGGCGTTTCGGACGCGGGTGGCGGCGGCGGCGGGCTTAAGTTGACGACGGAAAGCCGCGCCTCCTTCGCACGCACATAATGCTGCCGGGCCTGGGCGATCGCGTAGATCAGCACTGCATGGAAGATCAGGATCAGCAAGATCGCAAGATAGTTGGGCGGACGCTTGGCGCCATAGTGCGACCGGACCGATGGGACCCCGCGCAAGGGAACAGGTCGCGCGGGATCAGGCTCATTAAGCCCGGTGACGATCTCCGGCTCTTCAAAGAGCCTTAGTTCAGCTGCGTGCAGCATGGCATTGGTTCCCCATCTCGCCCATCGCGCCGTGCGTAACCCAAACCCTAATGCGAATCAATCGCACAGAC
>JBEVMZ010000135.1:0-12600 GCA_040508335.1 Sphingobium sp. | reverse complement strand
TGGACCGGCATCGGCGCGGTCGGCGCCTTCCTCGTCGGCATCATCCTGCTCGGCGAATCTGCCAATCCGCTGCGGATCGTCGCGGCGGCAATGATCCTTGGCGGCCTCATCCTCATGAAACTGGCGACGCCCGCCTGACCGCGATCGCCACGAAAAAGGGCGGCCCGATCGGACCGCCCCATTTCTCGAATAGCAATGTGCCTGCAAATCAGCGCGAATAGAATTCGACGACCAGATTGGGCTCCATCTTCACCGGATAGGGCACTTCGTCGAGCGTCGGCACGCGGACATAAGTGATCTTGGCGGCGCCATCGGGCGAGATATAGTCGGGAACGTCGCGCTCGGGCAGGCTCTGCGCTTCCATGATCAGCGCCATTTCCTGCGCCTTCTTGCCGAGCGTCACTTCGTCGCCGGGCTTTACCAGACGCGAGGCAATGTTGCACTTCACGCCGTTCACATAGATGTGACCGTGGCTGACGATCTGGCGCGCGGACCAGATGGTCGGCGCGAACTTGGCGCGATAAACGACGGCGTCGAGACGACGCTCAAGCAGGCCGATCAGGTTCTGGCCGGTGTCGCCCTTCATACGCGCGGCTTCGATATAGTTCTTCTTGAACTGCTTCTCGGTCACGTCGCCATAATAGCCCTTGAGCTTCTGCTTGGCGCGCAGCTGGATGCCGTAATCCGACACCTTGCCCTTGCGGCGCTGACCGTGCTGGCCGGGGCCATATTCACGCTTGTTGACCGGGCTCTTGGGACGACCCCAAATGTTCTCGCCCATCCGGCGGTCGAGTTTATACTTGGCGCTTGAACGCTTCGACATGGAAAGTCCTTCGATCTGCTAACAACGTCTGTCCGCCCTGTAAGGACGAACGTCTTTCCCGGTATCCGCCTGCTTGCCATATTTCAGGGGCAGGGCCACCGCTTCACCGGGATGCGGGACCAATCGCGAAGGCGCGTCTATGAAGAGAGGGGGCGTATAAGTCAAGCCCTCGACAGCCGCGTGTGCGCGCCCTAGTCAGCAGACCCATGAACCCGGAAAGCTATAGTAGCATGGCTCAAGTGCGCAAAGGCGTGGACGAGATCGATCGCCGGCTCGTCGCGCTGCTGGCCGAGCGTTTTGCGCATATGCGCGCAGCCGCCCGCATCAAGCCCGAACGCGGCCATGTCCGCGACGAGCCGCGCAAGGCGCAGGTTATCGCCAACGCCGCAGCCGAGGCCGAGCGCCTGGATATTCCGGCAGACGTGGTCGCCGACCTTTGGGAACGATTGGTCGAAGCGTCGATCGCTTATGAAATGGTCGAGTTCGACCGCATTAGGGCCGATCGTCCGCGCTAATAGGCTGCGCTCCACTGGCGCGGCGGCGATGCGCTTCCTATAGCGGTGCCATGGCATCGAACGATAAAAGAAAGCCCGCCCGCGTCCGCCCCGCCGGCACGCCCTCGGCCCAGGAGGTGATGGACTTCATCGCCACCGCCGATCAACCCGCCGGCAAGCGGGAGATCGCCAAGGCGTTCGGTCTCAAGGGACAGGAAAAGATCGCGCTGAAAGCGCTGCTCAAGGACATGGCCGACGAAGGGCTGATCGACATCGGCCCGGCGCGCGCCTTTCATAAGATGGGCGGCGTGCCCAAGGTGACGGTGCTGCGCATCGTCGATATCGACGACACGGTGCTGATCGCCACGCCGGAGAAATGGGAAGCGGAGGGCCAGCCCGCGCCGCGCCTGCGCGTCGTGAGCGGCGGCAGGCCCCGGTCGCGCGAAGCCGCGCTCACCATTGGCGACCGCATCCTTGCACGGACCGAGGAGGCGGGGAAGGGCTGGATCGCTCACCCGATGAAGAAGCTCGCCCGCGCTACCGATCTGCTGCTGGGCGTGGTGGAAGAGGGCGATGGCGGCAAGCTGTGGCTGCGTCCGGTCGACAAGCGCATCCGCAACAGCACGCCGATTTCAGACGCTGGCGTAGCCAAGCGCGGCGACCTGGTGCTGGCCGAGCCGGTAGGCCGCCCGCCGCGCATCAGCGCGCGCATTACCGACATATTGGGCGACCCCTTCGCGCCGCGCAGCTTCAGCCTGATCGCGATCCACAAGCACGGCATCCCCTATGTCTTCCCCGACGGCGTCGAGGATGAGGCGGTGATCGCGGCGAAACTGCCGTTGCATGAGGAAAAGCGCGAGGATTTGCGCCATCTGCCCATCGTCGCGATCGACCCCGTCGATGCGCGCGACCATGACGATGCGGTCTGGGCCGAGCCCGACGAAGATCCGGCTAATCCTGGCGGCTATAAGGCCATCGTCGCCATCGCCGATGTCAGCTATTATGTGCGCCCCGGTAGCAAGCTCGACCGCGAAGCGCGCAAGCGCGGCAACAGCGTCTATTTTCCCGACCTTGTCGTGCCGATGCTGCCGCATCAGCTCTCATCCGACATCTGCTCGCTACGCGCCGGCGAAGATCGGGCGGCGATGGCCTGCCATCTGGTGATCGACGCCAAGGGGCAGGTGAAAAACTGGCGCTTCACCCGCGCGGTGATCCGCGTGGCGGCGGTGCTCGCCTATGAGGACGCGCAGGCCGCCATCGACGGCGAAAAGTCGCACGATCTGCTCGACAGCGCCTTGCGGCCGCTGTGGGATTGCTGGGCGCTGCTGCGCAAGGCGCGCGAGAAGCGCGATCCGCTGGCCCTCGATCTGCCCGAACGGCGCGTGGTTCTGGACGAGCAGGGGCGGATCGTCAGCGTTGCCGTACGCGACCGGCTCGACGCGCATATGCTGATCGAGGATTATATGATCGCCGCCAATGTCGCAGCAGCAAAGGCGCTGGAGGCGAAGAAGGCGCCGGTCATGTACCGCGTCCACGAACCCCCGAGCCGGGAAAAGCTGGGCGCGCTCAAGGAATATCTGGCGACCTTCGACATCGACTTCGCGCTCGGACAGGTCATCCGCCCCTCGACGTTCAATCATCTGATCGCCCGTGTCGGCGACAAGGAGGAGCGGCCGCAGATCATGGAGCAGATTCTGCGCAGCCAGACGCAGGCCTATTACAGCCCGCAGAATATGGGGCATTTCGGCCTCGCGCTCGGTTCCTATGGACATTTCACGTCACCCATTCGCCGCTATTCGGACTTGCTCGTCCATCGCGCGCTGGTCGGGGCCTATGGCCTTGAACTGCCCGCGCCCAAAAGCGATCTGCCGGCGCGGTCATCGCTATCGGCTGACGATTATGACGATATGGCCCGCGTCGGCGAACTGATCAGCCAGCATGAGCGCCGCGCGATGCAGGCGGAGCGCGAGACGGTTGACCGCTATGTCGCCGCCTATCTCGCCGCCCATGTCGGCGAACTTGTGGAAGCCCGGATCACCGGCGTGCAGAGCTTCGGCTTCTTCGCAACCGTTGAGGGGCTGGGCGGCGACGGGCTGGTGCCGGTCTCGACGATGGGGGCTGAACGCTTCTTCTTTGATGAGGCTGGCCGCGCGCTGGAGGGCGTGGAAAGCGGCGATCGCTACACGGTCGGCCAGCGGCTGCAGCTTCGCCTCGCCGAAGCCGACCCGATCGGCGGATCATTGCGATTCGAATTGCCCGATCTGCCAGCCCCCCGCGGCGGCGCGGTCAAGCGCGACCGCATGCGACCCGGCGTCAATCGTGGGCGACCCGCCAATATACGCCACATCGGCGGCAAGCGGGGCAAACACCGCCGCTAGGGGCGGCGCTTCCTACTGGCGGAACCGCTCGATAGCCTGGGCCAGCGCGACATAAAGCTTGCCCATATCGGAAGAGAGGACCGCGACGGCGAGCGAATTGCCGTCGCGCGCCGACAGGATGACGCGGAGCATCGCTTCGAAATCGTGGATGTAACGGTTTACGTTGTCGTGAAAGTCCGGCTCCGCGTCGTAGTGAGACGCGACCGTCTGGCTTTCCCCGGCATCGAGCAGTTGGACGGCGCGCCGCGTGAACACGCCGCGGTCGCCCTTGAGGTAGGCTGCCCAGGCCGAATCGGCGACATCGCTGCCCAGCAGCTTGGCGACGTCGATCGAGGTGCTGTTGAGCGCGTCGATGAGAACGGCGGAACGACGCGCGAAATGGTCGCGGTCCCGATCGTCCGCTGCGCGCTCGGCTTCCTCGATGCGCTGTTCGACCGACGCGCTTGTCTCGGCGATGGTCAGCAATTGCCGTGTCAGCCGCTCCGACGCCTGATGCGCGGCGTCGACCGCGTCTTTGGCGACGAGGGACAACCGCTCAATCTGTGTCGTGACCTTCTCGTCGACCGCGCGGGTAAGGGCGGCCTCGCTCGCGTCGCCCAGTGCCTGCGCCGCGTCCGGGACAGCCCGGGCAAGCGCCTGCCTGGCGCGTTCCGTCGCCTGATCCGCCGTATCCTTGACACGCAGCAGTGCGCTGACCAGTAGCGGCCCTGCACCTTCGGTAATGCGGGTGGCGTCACCGTGCGCCTCGTCCAGCGCCATGCGCAGCCGTTCGACGAGCGTGCGATTGGCCTCAAGACCCGCCTGCGTCGAATCGAGCCATTCGGTAAGGCGATTGCCTTGGCCGCGCAGCATCTCTTCGGACTCCTGCGTGCGGCCGACCAGGGCTTCGGATATCGCTTCCAACCGCTCCATTTCCGGCGTCGCGCTGTCCAGCAGTGCGCGACTGCTGGCAAGCCGCGCGTCGAACCGGTCGAGCGCCATCGGATAGGTCTCGTCCAACTCGCGTACGCTGGCATCCAGCGCCACCATCAGACCTTCGGCATGGCCGATCAGCTTTTCGGTGGTCCCACCACCCGCCGCCAACGTCGCGTCGATGCGCGCCGCTTCGGCCGTCATGCGCGCGAGCGCCTCGGTCAGCCTTTCGCTGCGTTCCAGCGCGCTGCTTTCTAGCGCGGCGAAGCGATTGTCCGCCATGCTTGCAGCGTCGCCCAGCGACGTGCCGAGCCCGCCTATCAGCGCCTGCTGGCTCTCCAGCGTAGCAGTCAGTTGGCGCACACGGCCTTCTATCTCGGCCATATCGCGCGACAGGCCGGCGACGGTTTCGCCGCCGATCGCCTCGATCGCATCGCGCGACCGCACGACCAGCGTCTCCAGCTCCGCTGACTGACGACCGAGCGCCTCGTCCGTATGGGCGATGGCGCCCCGTGCCTCGGTAAGGCCCCGGTCGAGGCTGCCGGAGACCCGCGCTTCAACGGCGGTCATGTCCGCGTCGAACCGGCTCATGGCCGCCTGGGCAGTCTGCTCGACGCCGGCGGCTGACCGATGGGCGAGCGCATTCAACGCCTCCGCCTGGGCGTCCAGCAGGTTGCGGCTGCCATCGAGCGCGCCTTTCGCTTCGTTCAACGTCGCGGCGATGCGGGCGGCGGCGATGTCGGCCATGCCGTTCACCTCGTCGACCGTCGAACGCGTCGCTTCCTGTAGCTTGGCAAGCTGTCCAGACAGGCTCTTGGTCGCGCCCAATGTACGGGCGCGGGCATCGTCGGAAATTTCGGTCAAACTGTGCAGCCGCGCCTCGAGCGTGTCGATGCGCGCGGCGAGCGAGTGGCCGTTATCCTCGATCCGCGCGGCGATGCGTGCGGCGCGTTCCTCGAACTCGGGAATGGCCTGTGTCAGCGTCTCCATCCGCGCGGCAAGCGCGACGGCGGCGCGCTCAGCGCTTTCGGCGCGCTCGGCTGTGGTGCGCGCATGCTCGGCGATCAACTGCGCCGATGATTCCATATTGCCACTGGCCGCCGCTCCATAGCTTTCGAGGAGCGAGGCCTGATCCACCATATTGCGGTGCCCGGCGTCGAGCTTGGCGGCGAGGTGGCCGAGACGCCTGTCGAGCGCGTCCGCTTCGGCGCGCAGCGTGCGCGCCACGTCGCGATAGCGCCGCGCTTCGGGGCGGCTGGTGCGCAGCAGCAGCAGCCAGCCGACCCCGAGCAGGATCAGCGGCGCGGCGATCGTCGCGATCGCGCCGGGCCATGCTGCTGGCCCCTGCGCCGATATGTCCGACTGCAAGAAGGCCCAAAGGGCAAAGGCCGTCCACAGCAGGCCCGCCGCCGCGAGCGCGATGGTAATCGGGGTCGAACGATCCGCGTCCTCGCCCCCCGCGTCTTCCTCTGCCATCATGTCCTGATCCTGCGGCAGAAGCTGGTCCTGCCCCTGCGCCGCTTGCGGCGCGCGTTCGTCGTTTCGCCAGAAATCGACGATGATATTGCCCCCGTTCATGGACCTACCCTATCAGCTTTTGTCGTTCCGCATACGGCATTGTTACCAAAACTTAACCGCACGGGTCTAGCAGCAGGACCATGTCCTACGATCCTGGCGCCTTGGATGCAGCACTGGCCGCCGCTGTCGGCGACGATCACGGCCTGCTTGCCGACCTTCGAGTCGCGTTCATGGAAAGCGCCACCCGCCAGATCGATCTGCTCGGCCGCGCGCGCTGCGACGCCAATTGGGAGCTCGCCGCCTGGCGCCTCAAGGGGCTCGCGGCGAGCTTTGGTCTTCAGGGCATGATGACGCTGGCCGAAGAAGCGGCGCAGGCCGCGCCCGGCGATCCGCGCATCCTGCGCCGGTTGCGCGGCGCACTCGCGGCGCTACAGCAGAGCTGAACGCCCGCGCTTGCGCGAACGTGCCTGGCTTGCGAAGAGGGGCCAGTATCACGGGTCAGGTCCTTTCATGAGTTTTGCCGCCATATTGAGCGCGAGCCGTCCCAGCGGTGATCCGACGGCCAACCCGCGCGCCAGCCTGATTTTCGCTGGCCAGACCTTGGTCGAATATCAGGCGCGGCAGGCGGCGCGGGCCGGGGCGGAGCGCATCCTCATTCTCGTCGGCGTGGTGACGCCGGCCTTGTCGCAGGCGGTCGACCGGCTGAGCGCGGACGGCATCGCCGTCGGGCTGGTGCGCGACACAGTCTCCATGCTGCGCGACGCGCCGCGCGACAGCGACATCCTGCTGGTGGCCGACGGGGCGGCGATCGCCCAGCCGCATTTCCAGGCGATGGCGCAGGCGGCGGGCAATGCCCTGCTCGTCGTCGACGACAGCCGGGCCAGCGCCCCGTTCGAGCGCATCGACGCGGGCCAGCGGTGGGCGGGGCTGGCCCGCGTCAGTCCGCAGCTCCTGTTCGACACGATCGACATGGTGGGCGACTGGGATCTGGCGCTGACGCTCGTGCGCGGCACTGTGCAGGCGGGCGCGCGGCGGATCACCGTGCCGCAGGACGATCTGCTCGAGGGGCGGGTGGTGCTGGTCGAAACGCAGCAGCAGGCCGAACTTGCGCAGATGTCGCTTGTCGGGACGGCGCGGGCCGAAGCGCATGGCGGCGACCTTGACCATTATCTGCTCGCGCCGCTCGCTCGGCTTCTCGGCGGATCGCTGATGCGGTTGCAGGTGCCCGCAATGCAGATGCGCGTCTTGTCCATCCTGCTCGCCGCCATCGCGCTGGTGCCGATCGAGTTGCTGTTGACGGTGATCGGTTTTGTGGTGCTGGTCGTGGCGCTGCTCGCGCTCGCCGTCGCGGATCGGCTGGATCAACTGGCGCTGCGTCCGCCGGCGCGGGGATGGGGCGCGCTGACGACCCCGGCCCTGGCGCTTGCGGCGATATGGCGCGCAAGCCCCGGGACGCAGACGACCGGCCTCGTTCTCCTGCTCGGTATCTTGTTGTTGGCAGTAAGGCGGGGCCGGACAGCGCAGGTTCGGCCGTGGATGGTGCTGAGTTTGAGCGGGACGGCGCTGCTGCTTTGTCTGGCCGCGGCGTTCGGCTGGCTGGCGGCGGGTCTCGATCTGCTGCTGCTGCTCGCGATCGGATCGGTGGGCGCGATCATCTTGATACGCAAACCGAATTGAGCGTCGTCAGGGTTTAGGGCATTTTAATGATGCCCCCCTATGGTGACCGGCATGAGCGCCTACCCATCCCTGGCCGCAGGTCCGGTCGTCCAAGGCCCGTTGTCGGGCGAAAGCCTTGCGGCGTTGGCTGCCGTGCCGCTTGGCCATGCGATCGAACTGGCGTCTTATTTTCCACTTGGGCGTGAAGAAAACACCGATGCGCTCGTCGTCGAAACGCGGCGCCATCTGGGCGGATGCCTGCTGGGCATCGAGACTGCTTTGCAGTTGGCTATGGGCGCAGAAGGCGACGGTCCGTCGGGTCTGTCCGCGCCGCTGTGCTGGCCGATGGTGAACGCCCGCCCGACCCTCATCAGCCCGCCGCTGCTTGGCCATATGCGCCTGCGGGCCGGCGCCTCGCTCATCCTGCGTGACAATGGCGGGCCGGATGGGGACGAGGGAGAGGCCGATGATATCCTCCTTTCAGATGGGGAGGGCAGCCGTGCCGAAGCCGCCGCCCTGTTCGCCATGGCCGAAGGGCGTTGGGCGATGGCAGGGGGCGAGTGGCAGCCGATGCGCGCCGACCTGCCGGCCGAATATTTCGCGGAACTGCTCTGGACCGCCATCGCCTGCCTCGCCTTTGCAGCGGAATGGGCGGAGAGGCCCGGGGCGCTCGAACGATTGGAGCGGGCGGGCCATGCGCTGCTGGCGCGGCATGACGAGGCGGCCAACCCGCTCGCCAGTGCCGACCGGCTGGTACGCCGGATGGGGGTGGCCGCCGACGAACCCGAACTGCCGGGCAGGGCATTGGCGCAGCGGCGCTTCCTTCTGTTCGTCGCGCTCATAGCGCGGCGGCTGGCGGTGGAGAGCGACCGGCTTCTCGCCTTGCTGCTGACGGGAACGACCGATGAGATTGCGGCGCTGTGCGCTGCATGGGGCGGTTCGGGCGCTGACTTGCGCCATCTGCTGATGCTGCTGCGCGCGGCGCGGCCATCCTTCACCGATATCGCCATCGTCGCTGCCGTCGACGGATTCGGGCAGGGGGAACGGACGTCTGATCGGGCCGAGGCATGGCTGCAACGGCTGCGTGCGCCAGCTATGGTGCGTGCGAAGCTCGCCCTGCTGGACAAGGCGGCGGCGTGAGCGGGTCCGACGCCATCGGCTCCGGTCCTTCCGGCATAGTGCGGGCGACGGTGGCGGCCGATGGGCGGCTGCTGAGCGCAGATGCGCCTCTGCTGGCGCTACAAAAGCAGGCCGGTGCCGATCTCGACGACATGCTCGCCATCCCTCAGCTCGCGTCGATCGCGCGGCTGTGCGGCCGGCTGGGCATGATGATTTCGCGTCCGGTCGTCGCGGCTTCGCGGCACAGTCTGATCGACATGTGGGTACGCGCGCGGCCCGAAGGCGGCGAAATTCATCTTGCCATCGTCGATTGGCATGAGCGGCCCGGTGCGGATCGGATGACCGATGCAGGCCGGCGCGAAGCCGACATCGCGCTGCTGCCTGACGGCTGGAACTGGACGATCGATCCGCAGATGCGCTTCGTCACCGCCTTCGCAGGCGAGGGGGCAGGCGGCGCTTTGCCCGATCCGTCGCCGACGCTCGGGATGCGCCTGTCCGCCTATTTCCGGCTGATGCCTGACGATATGGGCGACATGGCGATACTTGAGGGGTTGGCGCTGCGCCGCGCCTTTGTCGGGCAATTGGCGCTGCTGACCGGCGCTTTGGGCGCGCCCTACCGCTTGTCGGGGCAACCAATGTTCGACCTGGCCGGACGGCTCACCGGCTATCGCGGCCGCGCGGTTCCCGATATGCGGGAATCGAACGAAGGTGACGTGCAAGGCGTGCCGGCACCCGAGCTCGACATCATCCCCATCGCCTTCGGCAAGCGCCTCGATCGCTCGCTACGGCGTCCGCTCGGTCGCATCATCGCCAACGCCGATTCGATCAGCGCGCAACTGGAAGGGCCGCTGAGGCCCGACTATGCCGACTATGCCAGCGACATCGCGGCGGCGGGCCGCCACCTGATGGCGCTGGTGGACGATCTGGCCGACCTTCAAGCGGTGGACCGGCCCGATTTTTCTGTGGCGGTGGAGGAGGTCGACCTTGCCGATCTCGGCCGGCGCGCGGCCGGGCTGCTGTCAGTGAAGGCGCTCGATCGCCGCATCGAGATACTTGCACCAGGAGCAGGCGAGTCCGTCCCCGCGCTGGGGGAGTTTCGTCGCGTTCTTCAGATTCTCGTCAACCTGATCGGCAACGCTATCCGCTATTCGCCCGAAGGGACGCAGGTCCATGTGCGGGCGGGCAGCCATGCGGGGCGCGCGACCATCCTGGTGGCAGACCAAGGACCCGGCATTCCGGTCGAAGCGCAGGCGCGCCTGTTCCTGAAGTTCGAGCGGCTCGGGCGCGACGATCCCGGCGGCAGTGGCCTGGGACTCTATATTTCCCGACGGCTGGCGCGGGCGATGGGGGGCGACATATTGCTGGAAAGCGAAGCGGGCGAAGGCGCGCGTTTCGTGCTGACGTTGCCGCAGACATAGGACTGCCGCGAGCATTTTTTCGCGAACGGCATGCAATGCGCCCGCTGACGGAATAGTTTCCGTCCTTCACGACGAAGGAGAGCGGCTCATGCAATTTTATGCGACGGTCGGATCGAACCGGATCGACGACGCCATGGCATTTTACGAGGCGCTGCTTGGTTCGATCGGGTGGAACAAATTGTTCGACAATCCCCATGGCGGCAGGTTTTACGGTTCGGTCAGCGACGGCATGTTCGCGGTGGTGGAGCCGTTCGACGGCAGCGCTGCCAGCGTCGGCAATGGCAGCATGGCCGGATTTGCATTCGACAGCAGAGCGCAGGTCGATGCCTTTTACGCAATGGCGCTTGCGTTGGGCGGTACGGATGAAGGTGCGCCTGGTGACCGGGGCGGCGGCTCCTATTTTGCCTATTTCCGCGATCTGGACGGCAATAAATTATGCGGTTGGACCTTTGCTTCGGAATAGGCCGTCGCCACTGAGCGCGTAGCCTTGAAAGCACAAAGGGCCGGTATCTCCTCGATACCGGCCCCTTTTTTCGCCGTAAGCGCGGGTCTTAGCGGTCCGTCAGCGGCAGGTAATCGCGCTGCGTCGGTCCGGTGTAGAGCTGGCGCGGACGTCCGATCTTCTGCGCTGGGTCCGAAATCATTTCGTTCCACTGCGCGACCCAGCCGACGGTGCGGGCGAGCGCGAACAGCACGGTGAACATTTCGGTCGGGAAGCCAATCGCCGAAAGGATCACGCCCGAATAGAAGTCAACGTTCGGGAATAGCTTCTTCTCGATGAAATATTCGTCGTTCAGCGCGATCTGCTCGAGCTGACGGGCGACGTCGAACACGGGGTCGGTGACACCCATGGTCTTGAGCACGTCTTCGGCGGTCTTCTGCATGACCGTCGCGCGCGGATCGTAATTCTTGTAGACGCGATGGCCAAAGCCCATCAGGCGGAACGGATCGTCCTTGTTCTTCGCGCGGGCGATATATTCGGGGATGCGATCGGGCGTGCCGATTTCGCGCAGCATGTTGAGCGCGGCTTCGTTCGCGCCGCCATGCGCCGGACCCCAGAGGCACGCGATGCCAGCCGCGATGCAGGCAAAGGGATTGGCGCCCGAGGACCCTGCAAGACGCACGGTCGAGGTCGAAGCGTTCTGCTCATGGTCGGCATGGAGGATGAAGATCTTGTCCATCGCATCGACGATGACCGGATCCGGCACATATTCCTCAGCCGGGACCGAGAAGGTCATGCGCAGGAAATTGGCGGTGTAGGAAAGGTCGTTGCGCGGATAGACAAAGGGCTGACCCACCGAATATTTATACGCCATCGCGGCGATTGTCGGCATTTTGGCGATCAGGCGGTGGCTTGCGATGCGGCGCTGTTCCGGATCGTTGATATCGGTCGAATCGTGATAGAAGGCCGAAAGCGCGCCGACCACACCCACCATGATAGCCATGGGATGCGCGTCGCGGCGGAAGCCACGGAAAAACGCCGACAGCTGTTCATGCACCATCGTGTGGCGCGTGATGGTGTTGGTGAAATCCTCCAGCTCGCCCTTGGACGGCAGTTCGCCGTTCAGCAGCAGATAGCAAACTTCCATGAAGCTGGATTCTTCGGCCAGCTGGCCGATCGGATAACCGCGATGCAGCAGGATGCCCTGATCGCCATCGATATAGGTCAGGCCGGATTCGCAGCTGGCGGTGGACGTGAAGCCAGGATCGTAGGTGAACATGCCGGTGTTGGCGTAAAGCTTGCGCACGTCGATGACCTGCGGGCCGACCGTGCCATCCATGACGGCATAATCCTTCGTTTCGCCCCCGACGGTCAAATTGGCTGTGTTATCCGGCATATTGTTCTCCTTGAGTGCCATCAACCGATCGATGCGTGCCCTACATCGTTCAGTCGTTCCAAGCTTTCCTCTTTCCCCAAAAGGAAGAGGACATCGAAAATCCCCGGCGAGACCGTGCGGCCGGTCAGCGCCGCACGAAGCGGTTGCGCCACCTTGCCCAGTCCCAGACCGGCATCCTCTGCCACGCGGCGAATTGCATCTTCGATCGCTTCGACCGTCCAGGACTGAACGGACTGGAGAGCGTCGGCTGTCTTTGCGAGCAGCACGCGCGCAGAATCGTCTAGCAGAGCGGAAGCCTTCTCGTCAAAATCGAGCGGGCAATTTTTGAACAGAAATTCTGCGCCCTCCGCAATTTCGTTAAGGTTCTTGGCTCGCGGCTTGAGCGATGCCATCGCCTGGGTCAGCAGCACCAGATTGGTATCGGATATAGCGATTTCAAGACGC
>JBEVMZ010000114.1:0-13895 GCA_040508335.1 Sphingobium sp. | reverse complement strand
GCGAAATCGCCGTGCCCGACGGCGCGGAGCGGATCGACGCGCAGGGCATGATCGTCGCACCGGGCCTGATCGACCTTGGCGTATTCGCGACCGACAAGCCCGCCTTTCATTTCGGCGGGATAACGCGCGCCGCCCTGATGCCCGACCAGTCCGCCCCGCTCGACGATGCCGGGCTGATCCGTCAGGCGACGCGCGCGGGCAAGCCGGATTTCTGGGTCCACCCGATTGCCGCCGCGACGCGCGGGCTTGCCGGTCATGAACTCGCCGAGATCGGCATGATGCAGGCAGCGGGCGCGAAGGCGGTAGGCACCGGCCGGCAATGGATTGCCGACTCAGGCGTGATGCTGCGCGTCCTGACCTATGCCTCGGGTCTTGACCTAACGGTCATCGCCCACGCCGAGGATGCGGGGCTGACCGCGCGCGCCGTCGCGACCAGCGGCGAGACGGCGACCCGCCTGGGCCTGCCCCACGCGCCCGCATGCGCCGAAGCGATGGCGATCGCGCGCGACATCATGCTGGCGCGTCAGGCTGGCGCCGCGATTCATTTCCGCCTCGTCACGACCAAGGCCGGTTTCGATCTCGTCCGCGCCGCCAAGGCGGAAGGCCTGCGCATCACCTGCGGCGTCAGTCCGGCCTACCTGTTCCTCAACGATCAGGCGGTTGCGGGCTTCCGCACCTATGCGCGCCTCTCGCCGCCGCTGCGCAGCGAAGACGACCGCCAAGCCGCGCTCGAAGCGGTGCGCGACGGCACGGTCGACGTTGTCACATCCAGCCACGATCCGCGCGGACCGGAGGACAAGCGCCTGCCCTTCGCCGACGCGACGCCCGGCATGGCGGGGGCGGAAACATTGCTCGCCCTGTCGCTCAACCTCGTGCGCGACGGGGTTATCGGCATGAACCGGCTAATGACGCTTTTATCGGCCAACCCGGCGCGGATCCTGGGCCTCGACGCCGGACGTTTCGCGGCCGGCGCCGCTGCCGACCTCATCTTCATCGATCCCGACACGCCCTGGATCGTTGATTCGGAAAAGATGGCCGCGCAGGCTGGCAATACCCCCTTCAACCGCGTCCCCGTGCAAGGCCGCGTGCGCCGCGTTATGAAAGGCGGCTGCCTCCTTTAGGACCGTGCCGCGTCCGCGCGACGGGAACTCCCCCTAGGCTCAAGCGCTTGCCCTTGAATTACAGGGGAAATTGGGGAAGCCGATGGAAGCCGCAGCAGACCAAGCAATCTCACACGAAGTGCATGCCAACGCGCCTTGGCAGATCCCCGCGCGCGGATGGTGGGAGATATTGAAGCGCGTCTATGCGGCTATGTCGGCCAATCATCTTTCGCTGCTGGCGGCGGGCGTTGCCTATTATGCCTTTCTCTCGATTGCCCCGCTCTTCGCCGCCATCGTGCTGACCTATGGCCTGATCGGCGACCCGCGCCTTGTCGCCGAACATATGCAGTCCATCATCAGCGTCGTGCCGCAGGACGCCGCCAAGCTGATCTACGACCAGCTCATGTCGATGGTGAGCGCGGCCAAGCCGGCAATCGGTTTCGGCCTTTTCGTCGCGATCGGCTTTGCCGTCTATGGTGCCACGCGCGCGGCTTCGGCGATCATCGAGGCGCTGAACATCATCTATGAGGAAAAGGAGGCGCGCGGCATCCTGTCCTTCTACCGCGTCTCGATCGGCATCACCTTTTCGGCGGTCCTGGTGGTCATCGTGGGTGTACTGACCGCGTCCGTCATAGGTTTTCTGGAAGATTTGACTGATGGCTGGGGGCCGATCGCCATCGCATCGACCAAGCTTCTGACGTGGCTCGTCGCCGGCGCGTTCGCCAGCATCATGTTCGCGCTCGTCTATCGCTTCGGCCCCCACCGTCGCAAGGCGCGCTGGCAGTGGCTGACGATGGGGTCGGTCACGGCGACACTGCTGTGGCTGGCGGCGACGCTGGGCGTCTCGGCCTATGTCTCGCGCTTCGGCAATTATAACGAGACCTATGGTTCATTGGGCGCCGTCGTCGTGCTTCAGCTCTGGCTCTACGTCTCGTCGCTGGTGGTCCTTCTGGGCGCGCAGATCAACCAGGAGTCGGAACGGCAGACCACGGCGGAGACGCAGGTGGATCACCCTCCCACGGAATGAGCCGTCAGGCGCCGCACCAATCGAAGCGCAGCGGCGCCTCGCGAAAGGCGAAGCGGTCGAGATGATCGGCGACCACCTGCTGGAACTGGGCCACATCGGCGTCGGCATTCGGGTCGAGCGTCACGGTCAGCGCGTCAGCGGTCGCCGCCAGATCGATCGCTCCCATCGGAAAGACGATATGGCCCTGCTCCGCGTCGAAGCGGGTTTCGAATTTGTGGCTCCAATGTTTGCAAAGCTGCTGAAGATAGCGGCTGCCGTTCTTGGTCGGCACCTGCGCTGTCCAAGTCATTCCTCAAACCTCATCATTGTTGGAGAGACTCATATGGTTTCCCGCCCCCCGAAATGAAAGAAGGCCCGCCGACTAGCGCCGGCGAGCCTTGCTTGCAATTTGGTTGAACGGCGCTCAGTCCGGCTTTTTCGCCACACTGACGAGCGCCGGCCGCAACAGCCGGTCCTTGATCGTATAGCCCGCCTGCATCTCGATCAGGATCGTGCCCGGCTCCGCATCGGCAGAAGGGGTTTCCATCATCGCCTGATGCTTGTTGGGGTCGAGCGGCTGACCAACCGATTCGATCTTCTGAATACCGTTGCGCGAGAAAATATTGTCCAGTTCACGCCCCGTCGCTTCAAGTCCCGCGACCAACCCCTTGAACTTTTCATCCTCGCGCAGCTCGACCGGAATGGCCTGCAGCGCGCGCGACAGATTGTCCGCGACCGAAAGAATGTCGCGGGCAAAGGCGGTCGAGGCATAAGCGCGCGCGTCGGCCAGTTCCTTTTCCAGCCGGCGGCGGACATTCTGCGTTTCGGCATGGGCGTAGAGCACATCCTGCTTCGCGGCGGCGAGTTCGCCTTCCAGCGTGGCAAGGCGTCCCTCGACGGCATCGCCTTCGGGCACGCCATCCTCGGGCAGCACATCTACAACTTTTTCATTTTCCAGGTTCGGATTTTCTTGCGTCATCTCACCAATCTCGACAGCGTCTGCGCGGTGAAATCCACCATGGGGATCACCCGCGCATAGTTCAAGCGCGTGGGGCCGATCACGCCGACCACGCCGACGACCCGGCCATCCCCGCCCCGGTAAGGCGCCGCTATGACCGAGGAACCCGACAGGGAAAAGAGCTTGTTTTCAGACCCGATGAAGATTTTCGTCGCGCTCCCCGCCAGAGCCCCTTCGAGCAGCCGGGAAATTTCCTGTTTTCCCTCAAGCTGATCGATCAGCAACCGGACACGCTCAAGATCGGCGGCGGTGCCGTCATCGAGCAGGTTCGAACGGCCCCGCACGATCAGCACGGGCCGATTGTCGGCGTCCTGCGACCAGATGGCGATACCCTGCTCCACCAGCGCCCGCGCCGCGCCTTGCAGCGCATGCTGTTCGGCATCCAGCTCCCGCCGCAGCGCATCGCCCGCTTGCGCCAAGGTCATGCCGCCAAAGCGCGCCGACATGAAATTGGCCGCCTCGTTCAGCATGCCGGGCGTCACGCCGGGCGGCAGGTCGAGCACGCGGTTTTCCACCGACCCGTCCTGTCCCACCAATACGGCAAGCGCCTGGGCGTCGTTGAGGGGGACAAATCCGAACTGGCGCAGCACGGGCTCGCGTTTGGGCACCATGACGATGCCCGCGCAGGCTGACAGGCCGCTGAGTGCCCGGGTCGCGGCGGACAGCGCCTCCTCGATCGGGCCGCCTTCGGCGATGCCCGCTTCGATGGCGCGCCGCTCTTCCGCCGACGGCTCGGCCGCCTGCATCATCCCATCGACGAAAAGACGCAGTCCGGTTTCGGTTGGCATCCGTCCAGCCGAAGTATGCGGCGCGGCGAGCAGACCCAATTCCTCCAGATCCTGCATCACATTGCGGATCGACGCGGGCGACAGACTGAGCGAGGCGAATTTGCTGAGCGTGCGGGACCCTACCGGCAGGCCGGTGCCAAGATAGCTTTCCACGACGAGCCGAAACACGTCGCGTGCGCGGTCGTTGAGCTCAGTGATCGGGGTGACCGGCATGCCTATTACTTAAGGCACGCGCCCGCCGTCCTCAAGACCGGCGTTCCGGCCGCACCATCGCCTCTATGTCGAGCAGCCTCGGCACCGACGAAATGGCGCCACGCAGCCGCGTATAGCGCGGGTCGAGACAGCCCGACTGGAAATCCAGTCGCGACGGCTTCGCCCCGGTTGGTTTCCATTCAATAGAGTAGGAAGGCATATCGGTGGCAAAGCGCGTGCAATTTTCCTTCTGGCTTACGCGCCTGGTCACGCCCGCTGTCGGCCGATAGGGCGCGAACGCCGCCTTGAGCTTTCGATATTGCGCCGGCGTCACGGTAAAGCGCGTTGCCCCCGGTACGGCCGTGTTGCGCTGCGGCTGGAGCTCACCCGATCCCTTTGCCGTCACCTCGACGCTGTAGCTTGGGCAGATGCCAAGGCACGGGCCGGCGGTGAAGCGGATCGTTTCGACCGATGGCGCCTTTGCCTTCTCGCCGATACCGATGGTCGAGCAGCCCGCCAGCAGCATCGCGCCCATCACCATGCCTTGCCGCATCTGTCCAAGCCTCCTGTTTCGCGCGTTCTATGGCACATTGCAGCGCCGATCACACTGGCAAGACGTCGCACACACCGCTAAGCCACACCGCCTGACCGCTATCGTCGAACATATTTTTCAGATCACGAGGAGAAAAGACATGCGCCCTTCAGGCCGCGCACCCGACCAAATGCGGACCATCGTCATGGAGCCGGGTTTCACCGTCCATGCCGAGGGAAGCTGCCTCGTCAGCTTCGGCGACACCCGCGTGCTGTGCACCGCGTCGGTTGAAGAAAAGGTGCCGCCTTTTCTGCGCGGCAAGGGTTCGGGCTGGGTAACGGCGGAATATGGCATGCTGCCCCGCGCCACCCATACGCGCGGCAGCCGTGAGGCGGCCAAGGGCAAGCAGTCGGGCCGCACGCAGGAAATCCAGCGGCTGATCGGCCGCTCGCTGCGTACCGTCGTCGACATGAAGAAGCTGGGCGAGCGGCAGATCGTAATCGACTGCGATGTCATCCAGGCCGATGGCGGCACCCGCACCGCCGCCATTTCGGGCAGCTGGGTCGCACTGCGCATCGCCATCGACAAGCTGATCGCGTCGGGCGCGCTGACGCAGGACCCGATCATTCAAAAGGTCGCGGCGATCAGCTGCGGCATCTTCGAGGGAACGCCCGTGCTCGACCTCGACTATGCCGAGGACAGCAATGCAGAGACCGACGCCAACATCATCATCACCGGCGATGGGAAATTCGCCGAAGTGCAGGCAACGGCTGAGGGCGCGGCCTATGACGAAGAGGAACTTCTTCGCCTGTTGCGCCTTGCACGGATAGGATGCACGCAGATTTTCGCGGCGCAGGACAAGGCGACGGGGCGCTGAGATGAGCGACGATTTCGGCCAGGAACAGGCGATCCGCAAACTTCGGGCGGGAAAGCTGGTGATCGCCAGCCATAATGCGGGCAAGGTGCGAGAGATCGGCGCGCTGCTCGCCCCCTATGGGATCGAGACGCTGTCGGTCGCCAGCCTGGACCTGCCGGAACCGGAAGAAACGGGCACCACCTTCATCGCCAATGCGGAGCTAAAGGCGATGCAGGCGGCCGACCTGTCCGGCCTGCCCGCGCTCGCCGACGATAGCGGTCTGTGCGTCGAGGCGCTGAACGGCGATCCCGGCATTTTCTCGGCGCGCTGGGCGGGACCGACCAAGGATTTCGCCGTCGCCATGGAGAAGGTCCATGACGCGGTCGAAGACAAAGGGCCGGAGGCGAGCCGGAGCGCGCATTTCATCTGTGCGTTGGCGCTTGCCTGGCCCGATGGACATGTGGAGGCATTTGAAGGGCGTGTCGACGGGACGCTCGTCTGGCCGCCGCGTGGCGCCAACGGCTTTGGTTACGACGCGATGTTTCAGCCGCTCGGGCACGATACAAGCTTCGGCGAGATGGAGCCAGAGGCCAAGCATGCGATGAGCCACAGAGCTATCGCCTTTGCCAAGCTGGTCGCCACCGTTTTCTAACCCAGGGTGAATGACTGTAACCCGTTTACAACAGTATTTATGTTTTTGCGGCAGCGTTGCAACCAACTTCGCTAGTCCCTAGTTCATCGCCTGTCTGGAACGACGATAAATTAGAGGGATTGATTATGAAGAAGTTTCTGCTCGCCGCCGTCGCGCTGGCCGCTATGCCTGCCGCAGCGATGGCACAGGAAACCGCGCCTGACGGCACCAGCGCATTCGGCATCGAGCCCTATGTCGGCGTCCTCGGCGGCTACCACACGTTCGATCGTGGCTCGGAATTCGGCCGTATCCCCGGTGAAACCATCATGAACGGCGCCCTGATCAGCGGCATCGCCGGCATCAACGTTCCCCTCGGCCCGGTCTTCGTCGGCGTCGAAGGTAACGCGACCAAGGGTTTCAGCGACATCGACTGGGAATATGGCGTCAAGGGTCGCTTCGGCGCGCGCGCCGGTGAAAGCGGCCTGATCTACGCATCGGCCGGCTACCAGTGGGTGAACGGCAAGGGCGGCTGGTCCGATCAGAAGGATTGGATGTACGGCGCCGGCGTCGAAGTCGGACCCAAGGAAATCGGCCTTGGCGGCATCACAGGCAACAGCGGTGTTCGCCTGCGCTTCCAGGTCGACACCTATGACTGGGATAGCTTCCGTCCGATGGCGGGCGTCCTGTTCCACTTCTAAGCCAAAGGGTCGCTGGCTGACCGGGCTTCCGGTCGGTCACCTTTGAGAAAACCCCGTCGGCTCATGCCGGCGGGGTTTTTGCTTGGCGCCAACGGGTCGCCGGCAGGAAGCAATAGGCTGCCACGGACGGAGGCACGGCGGCGCTGGCCCTGCCGCGCTTCGTCGGCTAAGGCGGCGGCGTTCATGTCCCATATCCTCTCGCAAAGCCGGACGGCCTCGCTCGACCCGATCGCGCTCTACGTGCATTGGCCGTTCTGCGTGTCGAAATGTCCCTATTGCGATTTCAACAGCCATGTCCGGGACCATGTCGACGGCGATGCGTGGCAGCAGGCGCTACTTGCCGACCTTGCTTATGAAGCTGAACGCACACAGGGCCGGACGCTCACGTCCATCTTCTTCGGCGGCGGCACGCCATCGTTGATGCCGCCTGCGATCGTCGCCGCGATCATCGACGCGGCGGCGCGGCATTGGCGCTTTACCGATGATATCGAGATCACGCTGGAGGCCAATCCCAACTCGGCCGAAGCCGCGCGCTTCGCCGATCTGGCGCGTGCCGGGGTCAATCGGGCTTCGCTTGGCCTTCAGGCGCTGGACGACGAAGCTCTGCGCTTTCTCGGACGGGCGCATAGCGTCGACGAAGGTCTGGCGGCGCTGGCGACGGCGCAACGGCATTTCGGCCGGGTGAGCTTCGACCTTATCTATGCGCTGCCTGGGCAAAGCGAGGCGGCCTGGGACGCGGAATTGGGACGCGCGCTTGCGCTGGGTACGGGCCACCTGTCCCTTTATCAACTGACGATCGAGCCGGGAACGCGCTTTGCCGCCATGGCCGCGAAGGGCGCGCTGCCCCAGACCGATCCCGATCATGCCGCCACGCTTTACGAATTGACGCAGGCACGTACGGCAGCAGCCGGCATTCCCGCCTACGAGATCAGCAACCATGCCCGCCCCGGTCAGCAGAGCCGGCATAATCTGACCTATTGGCGCTACGGCGATTATGTCGGCATCGGCCCCGGCGCGCATGGTCGGCGCGGGGCCAGCGCGACGCAGCGCCACCGCAAGCCGGAAAACTGGATGAGCGCGGTTGCCCGCAACGGGCATGGGCTACAATCGGAAGAGCCGCTGGCGCGGGAAGAGCGCGCGCGCGAGGCGCTGCTCATGGGCCTGCGGCTGGAGGAAGGCGTCGATCTGGCGGCGCTGGCCGCGCGTACGGGAGTCGCGCAGGATGCCTTGCTCTGGGAGGATGGCGTCGCGCGCATGGCCAAGCTCGGGCTCCTCAGGCGGGCCGGCGATCGACTGAGCGTCCTCCCTCCGGGCATGCTGGTGCTCGATGCGATCCTGCCCGAGATCGTCCGGGCGTGATGCTGCTACGGAAGGGCACGTCGGCCGACTGTCGGTTTTCTTTACAATGGCCGCCAAGGCTTTTGTCGGATTAACCAGCGCACACCGCAAGACAGCGTGCTTCGCTGGTATTGGCACGCCGCCTGCTTATGAAAGGTCGTTCCCGACGGTTACCCCGGGGGACGCGCACGCTGCGCCGTCCCCCACCCGGGCGTCCCATAAAAAAAGGCGACCCACGGGCCGCCTTTCCTCATCATTCTTGAACAGGCTGTATCAGTTGCTGGCCGCTGCCACGCCCTGCTCGCTCATCATCTGCTGCAATTCGCCGGCTTCATACATTTCCATCATGATGTCGCTGCCGCCGACAAATCCACCCTTCACATAAAGCTGCGGAATGGTCGGCCAGTCGGAATAGCTTTTGATCCCCTGACGAATGCCCTGGTCCTGAAGCACGTCGACGCTCTCATAGGCGACGCCCAGATGCTCCAGGATGGCGATCGCCCGGCTTGAAAAGCCGCATTGCGGGAAAAGCGGCGTGCCCTTCATGAAGAGCACGACGTCGCTGCCCTTGACGATTTCGGCGATCCGCTGATGCAGGGCGTCGGTCATGTTCAAATCCATCCTGTCTGACGCGGCGCGTGAAAGCCACGGCCGCGCGATATCTGCTTGTCGTTAGTTGGGAACGCCCGTTGTAAGTTGCAAGGCGTGCAGGACACCGCCCATGCGCCCGCCCAGTGCCGCATAGACCGCGCGCTGCTGCGCCACGCGGCTCTGCCCGCGAAAGCTTTCCGCCAGCACGCGCGCGGCATAATGGTCGCCGTCACCCGCCAGGTCGGTGATCTCGACCTGCGCATCTGGGATGGCGGCCCTGATCATGTCGGCGATATCGTCAGCGGCCATGGGCATGGGTCGTGCGCCTTATTGGGCTTCGATGAACTGGCGGCGCGCGACCACGGCCTGTTCTTCGAGCGCGGCGCGCACGCCCGGTTCGTCGATTTCGATCCCGGCCGATGTCATGTCGCCCACCAGCTTGCGGATCACATCCTCGTCGCCGGCTTCTTCGAAATCGGCCTGCACGACCGCCTTTGCATAGGCATCCGTTTCCTCGGGCGTCAGGCCCATGCGGCCGGCCGCCCACTCGCCGAGCAGACGGTTGCGGCGCGCCTGGATGCGGAACTGCATTTCCTGGTCGCGCGCATACATATTCTCAAAAGCCCGCTCGCGTTCGTCGAAGGTCGTCATCGGCAAAAGGCCCCGTTCAAAAGGTTCGAAACATCATGTCTACGCATAGGAAAGTCGCGGGTTTCACGCAATGGCGGGGACCAGCCATGGCTGCTCGCCTGCGCGCCGCGCCTCATAGGCGGTGATGGTGTCGGCGTCGTTCAGCGTCAGGCCGATTTCGTCCAGCCCGCCAAGCAGGCACTCGCGGCGAAAAGGGTCGATTTCGAAGGTGAAGCGATCCTGAAACGCGGTCGTCACGGTGCGCTGTTCCAGATCGATATGGATGGGATCGGTCCTGCCGACCTCCATCAAGCGATCGACCGCTTCCTGCGGCAAAGCGACGGTCAAGATGCCGTTCTTGAATGCATTGCCCGAAAAGATGTCCGAAAAGCTCGGCGCGATCACGACGCGCACGCCCATGTCCGCCAGCGCCCAGGCGGCATGCTCGCGGCTCGACCCGCAGCCGAAATTATCGCCTGCGATCAGGATCGGGCTGCCGACATAATCGGGATCGTCGAAGACGGTGCCGGGTTCCTTGCGCAGCACCTCGAACGCGCCCTTGCCGAGACCTGAGCGGCTGATGGTTTTCAGCCAATGCGAGGGAATGATGATGTCGGTGTCGACATTCTTCATGCCAAACGGATAGGCCCGCCCCTCGACAGTGGAAAGCTTGTCCATCAGCGCGTCCGCTGCGCCTGTTTGGGCGCGGTGTCCTGCGCGCGGCCGAGCGTGGCGGCCATGGCGGCGCTGCCCAGAGCGCCGAGCGCCAGCATCCAGAATATCTTTTTCATGCGATCATCCCCTTCTCGTCCATCAACGCGCGCACATCGGTCAGCCGCCCGGTGACGGCGGCGGCCGCAGCCATGGCGGGCGACACCAGATGCGTCCGCGCGCCGGGGCCCTGCCGGCCCATGAAGTTGCGATTGCTGGTCGATGCGCAACGCTCACCCGCAGGCACCTTGTCCGGGTTCATGCCAAGGCAGGCCGAACAGCCCGGCTCGCGCCATTCGAAGCCGGCGGCGGTAAAGATGCGATCCAGCCCCTCGGCCTCCGCCTGCCGCTTGACCAGGCCCGAGCCGGGCACGACCAGCGCCTGTTTGATGCCGCTGGCGATATGGCGCCCGTCGAGCAGAGCGGCGGCGGCGCGCAGATCCTCGATCCGGCTGTTGGTGCAACTGCCGATAAAGACATGCTCGATCGCGACATCCTCCATCCGCTGCCCGGCGACAAGGCCCATATAATCGAGCGACTTGCGCACCGCGTCGCGCTTGGAGGCGTCGTCGAAGCTGTCGGGGTCGGGCACGGTGCCGGTGACGGCCACGACATCCTCGGGGCTGGTGCCCCAGGTGACGGTGGGAACGATATCGGCCGCGTCGATCACGACGGTCGTGTCGAAGACCGCGCCTTCATCGGTATAGAGCGTCCGCCAATAGGCGACCGCCGCATCCCAGGCCTCGCCGGACGGCGCCATCGGGCGGCCTTTGAGATAGGCGAAGGTCTTGTCGTCGGGCGCGAACAGGCCCGAGCGCGCGCCAGCCTCGATCGACATGTTGGCGACCGTCAGCCGTCCCTCGATCGACATGTCGCGGAACGCCGAGCCGCGATATTCCATGACATGGCCCGTACCGCCGGCGGTACCGATGCGCCCGCAGATTGCGAGCGCCACATCCTTGGGCGTGACGCCGGGGCCAAGCGCGCCCTCGACCACCACGGCCATCGTCTTTGCCTGCTTGAGCAGCAACGTCTGCGTCGCCAGCACATGCTCGACCTCGCTCGTGCCGATGCCGAAGGCGAGCGCGCCAAGCGCACCGTGCGAGCTGGTATGGCTGTCGCCACAGACGAGCGTCGTGCCCGGCAGGGTGAAGCCTTGCTCCGGCCCAACGACATGGACAATGCCCTGTTCGGGATCGGCGTCACCGATCAGGCGCACGCCGAACGCGGGCGCGTTGCGCTCCAGCGCGGCAAGCTGCTGCGCGCTTTGCGGATCGGCGATGGGAATGCGGTTGCCCGCCGCGTCCCGGCGCGGGGTCGTGGGCAGATTATGGTCGGGCACCGCCAGCGTCAGGTCGGGCCGGCGCACCGGACGCCCGGCCAGGCGAAGCCCCTCGAACGCCTGCGGGCTCGTCACTTCATGAACGAGATGCCGGTCGATATAGATGAGGCAGGTGCCGTCGGGACGCCGTTCGACGACGTGCGCGTCCCAGATTTTCTCGTAGAGTGTGCTTGGCTTTACCATGGTCTGATCCCCCTACGCCCGTAAGCGCTGCGCGAAAAGAGGGATGCGGGCAAATTTTACCCGCTGCGCGGTCACGCCCATGATTAAGGCGGGCCTACCCCTCCAGAAAGTCGAGATAGGCGACGACGTCGTTGTCGGTCGCGATGTAGAGGCCCTGCTGCACATCCTCGGGTTCGCGCGCGGCTCGCGCCATGGCTTCATGGAGCGGGCCGTACAGCAAGGTGATCGCAGCGCCGCCGCCATCGGCATCGCTCAGATGATAAAGGCGGACGGTCGCTTCTTCATGGGTGGTGCGCATGGTCGGATTATCGCCCTGCCAATCCGACCGGGCAAGTCCCGTTCGCGGCCCTCAGCGCTTGTCGGAAACCTTGATCCCTTGTCCCAGCTTGTTCGTACCGATCCGCACCGCGTCATTGGTGAAATTGGCGACGAAGGTGCTGCTCCGTTCGAGACCGGGGACGAAGGAGGCGCTGTTATTTTCGATCACCAGACCGTTCGAGCTGTTGGTCCGTCCTTCCGCCGCGACGGTGATAAAGGCGCTGTAATTATCCTTGTCACGGCCCTGCACCATCTCATTGTCGCGGATCGTGCCCGTCGCGCCATTGGACAGGTCGATCATATAGTTGGTCTGACGGCCGGCGCTGTCGTCGAAGCTGTTGGCGGTGATGCTGACGCGCGGCGCGCGGGTCTTGATATAATGGCCGCCGGTCCCCTGGTCGAAGCGCGAGCGCGTGACGGTCAGGCTGCCATATTGGCCGATATAGAGGCTGTGTGCGCAATCCTGCTCGCAGGTGCCGAGCTTGCGGAAAGTCGAGCGGTCGACGGTGATCGAGCCGCGCGGATCGTTGCCCGTCAGCACCCCCTGCTCGCTGTTGCGGAACATCGCGTTGACGATCGAGAGATTGCCCTGTTCGAGGCGGATGCCCGCGCCATTGCCGTCGGGCACGCGGATATTCTGGAACACGATGCCGTCGATTGTCGCGCCCTGCCCGCGCAGCACAAGCGCGGCCTTGTCCTCGCAGGCCACGCCGTCGAAAATCGCGCTGCCCGGCTTGGCGGCGCGGAGCGTCACGTCGCCCTGCTCCTGCACCGCGCATTCGCGATAGGTGCCCGGCGCGACGATGATCGTGCCCCGCGCATTGCCGACCGCTGCATAGGCGTCGGCGAGCGAACGGAAGCTCTGCCCCGTCTCGCTGACGGTGAAGGGCGCGCCGGCATTCTGCGCGAAAGCGGTAGCGGTGATGGCGGCCGAGAGCAGCAGCGCGGTGGAAATGATTTTCATGGCAACCGGCATAGGCGCGCCACGAACCGCCGCCAATGCGCATCCTTGGTTAACGCGGCGTTGATCCGATATGGGACAGGACCGCCGCCGATCGTTAACCCGACGGTTCAATCCAGATTGGGCCGCAGCCAGCGTTCCGCCGTATCAATGTCGACACCGCGCCGCACGGCATAATCCTCCAGCTGATCGCGCCCAACCCGCGCGACACCGAAATATTCGGCCTGCGGGTGGCCGAAATAGAAACCGCTGACCGCCGCCGTCGGCAGCATCGCAAAGCTTTCGGTCAGGGTCACGCCGGTCGCATGATGCGCGTCCAGCATGTCGAAGAGCAGCGGCTTCAGACTATGTTCGGGGCAGGCAGGATAGCCGGGCGCCGGGCGGATGCCGCGATATTTCTCCTTGATCAGCGCCTCGTTGGTGAGCTGCTCCCCTTCCGCATAGCCCCACAGCGCAGTGCGGACATAATGATGCAGCCGCTCGGCAAAGGCTTCGGCAAGGCGATCTGCGAGCGCCTTTAGAAGAATGTCCGAATAGTCATCGATCGCCGCCTTGAAGCGCGCGAGATGCGGCTCGATGCCATGGATCGAGACGGCAAAGCCGCCGATCCAGTCGCCGTCATGGCTGATGAAGTCGGCAAGACACATATTGGCCCGCCCTTCCCGCTTGGCGATCTGCTGGCGCAGCATCGGCAGGCGGACATGGCGTTCATCCTCGACATGGACAATGATGTCGTCGCCCTCACGCCGGCAGGGCCACAGCCCCGCGACACCCCGCGCCGTCAGCCATTTCTCCGCGACGATCCGGTCGAGCATCTTGCGCGCGTCCGCGAACAGGCTGCGCGCGCTCTCACCGACGATCTCGTCTTCGAGGATCGCGGGATAGTTGCCCGCCAGTTCCCAGGCGCGGAAGAAGGGCGTCCAGTCGATATAGTCGACCAGGTCCTTCAAGTCCCAATCGGGGAAGCGATGGACACCCGGCAAGCGCGGCCGGGGTGCTT
>JBEVMZ010000160.1:0-3162 GCA_040508335.1 Sphingobium sp. | reverse complement strand
CGGCGGCACCCAGCCCTGAACGCCTCCCGGGCGTGCCGGACCGTCATGATCCGGCATGCACCTGTTTGCTCTTCTTCCGCTCTGCGTCCGCCCCCGTCATGTTGACGCCCGCCTGCGCGTCGGCAATGTGAGCCCCGGCAAAGGAGCTTGGGCAGCAGTTGAGAATCGTCATCATCGATGACAGCGGGCTACGCGCCACCGTCCTTGAAGAGGGGCTGCGCGAGGCTGGCTATGACGATATCCACGTCATTCCTCCGCGCGGCGCGTTCGTCGCGCGGGTCGAGCGCATGGCGCCCGACGTGGTGCTGATGGACCTTGGCAATCCGGGCCGCGACACGTTGGAAGAAATGCTGATGGTGAGCCGCGCGCTCGCCCGGCCGATCGCGATGTTCGTCGACCAGTCCGACGACGCGATGATAGGCGCGGCGATCGATGCGGGCGTGTCCGCCTATGTCGTCGACGGGTTGCGCAAGGAACGGGTCAAGCCCGTCCTGGAACTGGCGGTGCGCCGCTTCAACGCCTTTGCCAAAATGCAGACCGAGCTGGAGGAAGCGCGTACCGCTTTGTCCGACCGCAAGATCATCGATCGCGCGAAATCCATCCTGATGAACCAGCGCAGCCTGTCGGAGCAGGACGCCTATGCGCTGTTGCGGTCAAGTGCGATGAACCAGGGAAAGAAGATCGTGGACGTCGCCCAGGCGCTGATCACGGCCAGCGACTTGTTGGGAGGGGGGATATGACGACATCGCTCAAGATCGCCTTCCTGCCGCTGACCGACGTGGCGGTACTCGTCGCTGCGCAGGAGAAGGGCTTTGCGGAAGCCGAGGGGCTGAGCCTCGACCTCATCCGCACGACGAGCTGGGCGACGCTGCGCGACCGGCTGGTGTTCGGGCAGGTGCAGGGCGCGCATATGCTTGCCCCCCTCGCCGTCGCGGTGACGCTGGGTTTGAGCCAACAGCCTTGCCCGCTTGCCGCGCCCTACAAGTTGGGCGTCAACGGGAACATGCTGGTGATGGCGACCGATTTCGCCGCCGCGCTCGCGCCCGATCCGGTGGCGCGGCTGGCCGATCCGCTGGGCACCGCGCATGATTTCGCGGCAGCCATCGGGCTGTGGCGCAGGAAGCCGGTGATCGGTGTCGTCCACCGCTTTTCCAGCCATGCGCTGACGCTGCGCTATTGGCTGGCGAGCGCAGGGATCGACCCGGATCGCGACGTCGTGCTGCGCGTGCTGCCGCCGTCGCTCACCGTCGAGGCGATGCATGCGGGCGAGATCGACGGCTTCATTGCGGGCGAGCCATGGGGCAGCGCGGCGGTAGCGGCGGGGATGGCCGAGGCCGTCGCGATCGGTGCGCGCATCTGGCGGCGGGGCGTGGAAAAGGTGCTGACCTTCCGGACCGACTGGATGGAGGAGAATGCCGATACGGTCGACCGGCTGCTGCGCGCGCTCGCCCGCGCGGCGGCGTGGTGCGACGATCCGGCCAATCATGCGGGCCTTGCGCATCTGCTCGCCGATCCGCGCTATGTCGATCAGCCCGCCGAGCTGATCGCGCGCGCACTGACCGGGAATATCGTGGCGCGGGCGGGCGAACCGCCCATCGCCGATCCCGACTTTCTGCTGTTTTCGCGGGAGGCGACGCCCTTCCCCTGGCGCAGTCAGGCGCTGTGGATCTATTCGCAGATGGTGCGCTGGAACATGGTCGCGCATGACGCAGGCACGGCGGCGAAGGCGGGCGCGGTGTTCCGGCCCGACATCTTTCGCCGCGCACTGATCGACAGCGATGTCGCCATGCCGGGCGCGAGCATGAAGGTCGAAGGCGCGCTCGCCCTGCCGCTGGCGGTGGGATCGCGTCGGGGCGAACTGACGCTGGGGCCGGACCGATTCTTCGATGGGCGGGTGTTCGACCCGGAACGGATCGAGGACTATCTTTCGGGTTTCGCGACGGCGCGCTGAAAAGGCGCGGAAAATTGTGCCTTGCAACATGAAGCGAATCGCGAGATAAAAAGGCCGACCGCGCGATGAAGCGCGCTCGCCCGGATCGGCCGTCCCAATGTGGGGGCTTGCCATCCTCCATATTCGCAGCAAAGCCGCTGACCGGACTTGTCCCCAACAGGACGATGTTCGGGCATGCGGCTTTTTTCGTGTCCAATCCTGTTTCAAGGGGACGTAAAAGCCATGGCAACCGCTTATTGGGACCGCGAGCGCGCGGACGATGTGTCGGAAAGCAATTTCTGGAAGGCCGGCCACGCGCCGACCCTGATCGCTGCCTTTCTCTATTTCGACCTCGCCTTCATGGTGTGGGTGCTGCTGGGGCCATTGGCGCCGCAGATCGCCGCGACGCTGGGGCTGACCCCGGCGCAAAAGGGGTTGATGGTGGCGGTGCCGACGCTTGCCGGGGCGCTGCTGCGCGTCGTCAACGGCCTGCTGGTCGACCGGATCGGCCCGAAGCGGTCGGGCGCGATCAACCAGCTGATCGTCATCGCCGGCCTCTTCATCGCCTGGATGGCGGGGGTGAGCAGTTTCGGCGGCACGCTGGCGCTGGGCGTGATCCTGGGCTTTGCGGGCGCGAGCTTCGCCATCGCCCTGCCTTTGGCGAGCCGCTGGTATCCGCCCGAGCATCAGGGCAAGGCGATGGGCCTCGCCGGCATGGGCAATTCGGGCACGGTGCTGGCCGCCTTGTTCGCGCCCGCGCTGGCCAAGCTGTTCGGGTGGAACGCGGTGCTGGGCCTTGCCTGCATCCCGCTTTCGATCGTGTTCGTCGCCTATATGCTGATGGCGAAGGATGCACCGGGCGCGCCGCCGGCCAAGCGGCTGGTCGATTATTTCACGCCCTTGAAGCAGGCCGACGCCTGGTGGTTGATGGGCTTTTACGCCGTGACCTTCGGCGGGTTCGTCGGCCTTGCCGCCAGCCTGCCCATCTACTTCACCGACCAGTTCGGCCTGACGCCGGTGATGGCGGGCTATTGCACGGCAGCCTGCGTGTTCGCCGGATCGCTGGTGCGGCCGATGGGCGGGGCGCTGGCCGACAAAATCGGCGGGTCGAAGGCGCTGATGATCGTCTATGCGGTGGCGGCGGTGGCGCTCGCCTGTGTGTCGCAGGCGCAGACGCTTGCCGGGTCGCTCGGCTTCTTCGTGGCCGCGATGCTGGCGCTCGGCACCGGCAA
>JBEVMZ010000049.1:0-4814 GCA_040508335.1 Sphingobium sp. | reverse complement strand
CGCGGGTACAGATTTCCTTGTGCCGGTCTTCGTTCGTTTTCTTGAGCGCCTTCATAGCCGGATCGGTGTCGCACCCGACGGTCAGGATCAGTTCGGCGAGCGAATCGCGCGTGCCGCTGGTCGAGGGCGGACCGTAGACGGAGATGGTGGTGGCAGGCAGGCTGAGGTCCAGCTCGTTCCAGCGGCGCACCTGGTTGGGGCCTTTGCCGAACGGATTGGCGGCAAGCGCCCGGTAGACGAGGAGCGGCGTCAGGCTGAGGCCGGGGCCATTCTTCGCCTCGGCAAGAGCGATGCCATCGACGCCGATCTGCACTTCGATGATGTCGCGCACGCCATTCTTGACGCATTGCTCATATTCGGATTTCTTCATCCGACGCGAGGCATTGGCGATGTCGGGATGCTGCGCGCCGACACCCGCGCAGAACAGCTTCATGCCGCCGCCAGTGCCGGTCGCCTCGATGATCGGGGACTTCACGTCGGGCGTGCTCTGCACGAACAATTCGGCCGCTGCCGTCGCGAAGGGGTAGACCGTGGAGGAGCCGACCGCCCTGATCTGGTCGCGTGTCGCGCCGGCGCCGCTGCCCGCCGGATCGCTGCAAGCCCCAAGGGCGCAGGCGAGCGCGGCCGATGCGGCAAGGGTTGCGATCTGCTTCAACCAAAAATCTCCTGCGCGGAAAGACATCCAAGCCGGCGACCGCATCCGGCGTGGTTGCGCCTAACGACCGTTCGTCGCGCCTTTGTGACGTTAGGGTTGCAGTTTGATGACATGCGCCCCGTCTGGCGCTTTTTCAGCTGGCCGGATGGTCTGCCGGATCCTCGGTTAAGGCCGGCGGGATCAGGACCGTGATGACCGTTCCCTTGCCAAGCGTACTGGCGATGTCGAGCCGGCCCCGGTGCCGGTCGATGATATGTTTGACGATGGCGAGCCCCAGGCCCGTGCCACCCATCGCCCGGCTGCGGCCCGAATCGACGCGGTAGAAGCGCTCGGTCAGGCGGGGCAGATGATCGGGGCCGATCCCTTCGCCCTGATCGGCGACGGTCAGCCGGGCCATGCCGCCTGGCCCGTCGCCTAGGGTGACGCTGATCGGCGTACCGGGCCGGCCATATTTGACCGAATTGCCGATCAGATTGTGCAGCAACTGTGACAATTGCGCGCGATCGCCCTGCACCGGGGCCAGGCCGGAGGTCAGCGCCATCTCCACCTCCCGCCCGCGTTCTCCCCGGCTGGACCGGAAGACGGCGACGACTTCGGCGACCAGTTCGGCCAGATCGACGGCGGTGTCGGGCGCGCGATATTTTTCCGCCTCGATTCGCGAGAGCGACATGAGGTCGTCGACCAGCCGCTGCATGCGCCGGGCCTCCCCCTCCATGATCTTGAGGAAGCGCAGGCGCGTTTCGTCATCCTTCCCCAGTTCGGGGTCGGCGAGCGTCTCGATAAACCCCAATATGCCCGCGAGCGGCGTGCGCAGCTCGTGACTGGCGTTGGCAACGAAATCCACGCGCATCCGTTCGGCGGCATAGGCAAGGCTGCGGTCGACCAGATGGACGAGCCGGGCATTGTCGGCCGCCGTGCCCACCGGCGCGACGCGCATCTGCCAGCGCTGCTCGCGCGTGCCGATGCCGATCAGTTCGACGATCGCCGGTTCCGCCATGGGCGCGAGGCTCGACAAGCGTTCGGCAGCAGCCGGGTGGCGGATGGCGACTCGCGCATCGACCCCCTCGATATGCGTGCCGAGCAGCCGCTGCGCCGCGCGGTTGGCGCGGGTGATGCGGCCACGCTCGATCAGCATCAGCGGGTCCGATATCGTTTCCAGCATGGCGGGAAGGTCGGGATGGCGCAGCAGATCGGGCTGCTCGGGGTCCGTCGCCGCCGGGGGAACGGCGGGGCGTTGGTCGTCAGGAGACGCGATGAGCAGGATGAGCAGCCCCGCCACCACCGGAAAAACGATCTCGCGCAATTGCGCGCCCGCCAGCAGCGCGCCGGCGATCCCCAGCAGCAGGACGGCGAAGGAGGCCGTTATCTGGGTAATGGTCAGCCGATTCATAGTTACCACGCTGGATTATTCTGTGATTTGCTGCAATGGTTCGCATGGCCGGGCGGGCATGTTCACGCTTATGCTTGGCCAAAGGCGCAACGGCGAATAGCGGACTATTGTGACATGAGCGAGCATTTGCCGGAACAGCAGCCCGAGGACGGGACCGAACAGGCGGCGATCGCCGACGTCGTATCGTCGCGTCGGCAGTTGCTGATGGGCGGCGCGGTGGCGGCATCGGCAATCGTGTCGATCCGACCGGCGCTCGCCAATACCGCCGCCTCTGTGCTGAACTGCACCATTCCCGTGCCCGATCCGAAAAATTCCGCCGGCGCCGCGATTGCGCCCAACGGGCAGGTCGTGCCCGCCGGCACGCCGGGTGCGTTTCAGGGCAATGGCCGACCCTTTACCGGCGAGCAGGTGAAGCAGGCGCTGCGCGGCGCGCGGTTGCCCGGCACCAGCTATGAGCAGAACCAGGCCTATCTGAACTATATCCGCCGTCTTCAGTCGGGCACCAGCGGCTTTACCTGCTATGCCTCGCTCCAGATGCCGCGATAGGCGCGCCGGGCGTTTGGGGGCGGACTTTTAACCTCTCGCAGCGCATGGTCGCGCGCGCATGACCGACCTGTCCCTTTATCGCGCCGAACCGCCAGATGCGCTGCTCGTGCAGCCGCTCGATGAACTGACGTTGCTCTATCATCGGCCTTCCGGGCAGACCCATATGGTGATGAGCCCGGTGCCCGAAATTCTCGACGCCCTGCGCGCTGGCGCTGCCGACGCGGCGACCGTGCAGGCGCGCCTGTCGCGCGACTTCGATCTGGGCCCGGCGTCCGAGGCCATCCCCGTCATCGCCGCGCATCTGGACGAGATGACGCGGCTCGGCGTGGTTCGGCGGCTGTGAGGCACATGCTGACTCTGGGGATCGGCCCGGCGACCTTCCGCATCGGATCGGCCTGGCGCGCGCCCTTGCAGGCGCTCGATACCCTCTATAGCGCCTATCCCAGGCCAGTGGGGGCGATCGCGGATTTCACCGTGCGGCTGGAGCCTGCCGGCTGGTTGCGACGCTGGCTGCGCCCGTCGATCTTCATCACTGGCGATCATGGCCTGGCCGACGCCGCGCCGATGAGCCTGGCGCACGGGTTGCTGGCGGCGGAGATGGGCATGAACCTTCAAATGGCGCTCGGCTGGCGGCGGCATCTGCTGCTGCACGCCTCCAGCGTCGAGAAGGACGGGCGCGCGCTGGTAATGACGGGCGAGTCAGGGTCGGGCAAGTCGACGCTGGCCGCGCTGCTGGGCGAACGTGGCTGGCGGCTGATGGGCGACGAATTCGCGCTGCTCGACCTGGCGACGGGGGCGATCCTGCCTTTTCCCCGGCTCGTCAGCCTTAAGAACCAAGCGATCGGCGTGGTTGCCGACGAGGTCGGCGCGGCGCGTATGGGACCGCAGCTCGCCGCCACGGCGAAGGGCGACATCCGGCATATGGTGCCGCGCCAGGACGCCGTCACGCGTATGGGGGAGGGGGCGGCGCCGGCGTTGCTGCTGTTTCCCCGCTTCGGGCATGCGCGCGATGTCCGGGCCGTCGGGCAGGGCGAAGTGTTCATGCGCCTCACCCAGGCCTCGACCAACTATGTCGCCCTAGGGGAGCCGGGCTTTACCGCCTTGACCCGTTTCGTGCGCACCGTACCCGCGCGGGCGATCGACTTTGCATCGGGTGAGGAAGCGATCAAGCTGGTCGAGCGCTTATGGGACGAGTTGGCATGAGCGCGCGGTTGCTGGTGCAGGCTTTGCACGATTCCATGAGTGTTGCCGCACTGGATGCCGCAGGTTGGAACGGCCTGATCGCGGCGGCGCGTGCCGAGCGGCTGATCGGCACTTTGGCCTATCGGCTGGAGGGCAGGCCGCTGCCCGACGAAGCGCGGCGCGTGCTGGACGACGCGCGGCGCGATGCCGAGCGCGAGGCGCGGCAGGCCCTTTGGGAGGCCGATCGCGCGGCCGAGGCGTTGGGCTCGCTCGGGGCGCGCGTCGTGCTGCTCAAAGGGACAGCCTATGTGGCCGGCACGCTGCGTGCCGGGATGGGCCGGTTCATCGGTGATCTCGACATATTGGTGGCGCGGGAGGCACTCGACGCGGCGGAGCGCCATTTGCTGGCGGCAGGGTGGGAATGGGTGAAGCCCGATCCCTATGACGATGCCTATTATCGCCGCTGGATGCATGAACTGCCGCCACTTATCCATCGCGACCGCGACCGGATGATCGACGTGCATCATACGATATTACCGCTGACCGCGCGGCAAATGCCCGACGCGGCGGCAATGATCGCGGACGCGCTGCCCATATCCGGTGGGTTATATATCCTCTCGCCGGAAGATCGCGTCTGCCATGCGGTCGCGCATATGCTCGCTGATGGCGATCTTGCGGGAGGTTTGCGCAACCTGTGGGATATTCACTGCTTGCTCGAAGAGGTCGATGGGGCCACGTTGATCGAACGTGCGCGGCGCCATGGTCTTGACCGTCATGTCGCGCAGGCGCGGCGGCTGGCGGCGGCGCTTTACGGCGGGGGGGCGCGGCTGACCCTTTGGGATCGGATCGTTATCCGCCGGCTGCTTGGCCGCGAAGGCTGGGGCCGGGAGACGGACAAGGCGCTTCGATTCGCCTTCTATCTGCGCTCGCATTGGCTGCGCATGCCGCCGCTGATGCTGGCGCGGCATTTGTGGACCAAATGGCGCAAGGGCTATCGCCCTATTTGACGCGCAGCGGCAGGCCTGAGACCAGAAATTGCAC
>JBEVMZ010000041.1:0-2714 GCA_040508335.1 Sphingobium sp. | reverse complement strand
GCTCGATGCCGATGTGCTGGCGGGCGCGCTCGTCAAAGCGGCGGAAACCGATGCGCAAGGGCAGGGGGCATGGCGCGAAACCGGCGCCGCCTTCTTTCAACGGCGGAGCAAGAAGCCGCGCGCATGATCTGGCGACCGTCACCAGGGCGCTGCTGCGCAATGATCGCGCCATCCGCCGTATCGAAGCCAGCGCGCGGCGGTCCGACACACGGGCCTGGATGATGCAGCGCAGGGAACGCACCCGCCATCTGATCGAGCTTGGCGGCCTCGTACAAAAGGCCGGTCTTGTCGACCTAACGGACGATGATCGTGCGACCCTTTACGGCGCAATGCTCGACCTTGTCGCCCGCGCCCAAGGGGAGGGCGCCGAAACGGTCATGGCGCTGTGGAAGCGGCGCGGCAAAAGAGCGTTCGATGCCGAGACAGAAGGCAGAAGCGACCCATGAGCGATCCGTCCGACTTTCATATCGTCACCGGCGGCCCGGGCTCGGGCAAAAGCACATTGATCGCCGCGCTCGCCGAGCAGGGTTTCAAGATCATGCCCGAAGCTGGCCGCGCCATCATCCGCGACCAGGTCGCGATCGGCGGCAGCGCCTTGCCCTGGGCCGACCGGGAAGCGTTCGCAGCGCTGATGATGGGATGGGGATTGCGTTCCTGGCACGAAGCGCATGACCTTTCCAGCCCGGTGATTTTCGATCGCGGCATGCCCGATGTGATCGGCTATCTGCGCTTATGCGATCTTCCGGTGCCCGCTGCCGCCCAGAAGGCAACCGACCTGTCGCTATAGCTCCTATGTGTTCATTGCGCCGCCCTGGCGCGAAATCTTTGCAACCGATACCGAACGCAAACAGGATTTCGCCGAGGCGCAGGCGACCCATGACGCGATGGTCGAGGTCTATACCGCCCTTGGTTATACGCTGGTGCCGCTCCCCCTCACACCAGTCCCGGAACGTCTGGCACTCGTCCGCTTACATATGGCGGGCAGGAGCGATTGCTGATGGAATGGCTGCGTCAACTCGTCCGCGCCACCGGTAATCTGCCCGCATCACGCGCGCGCCAACCTCATCGACTACCCGGATCCGTGGCCTGCATCGATCCCAACGACAATGCGACAGACCTTACAGCGCCAGCGCATAGCCGCCATTGACGGGATATGTCTGCCCCGTAATCCATTCGCCAGCGTCGGACGCGAGCAACAGCACCATCGGCGCGACATCGTCGGGACGTCCCTGGCGCCGAACGATATAGTGGCGCAACATCTTGCGGATCGCCTCGCTCTGCGCTTCTGACGACGGTGCTTCGCCGGGCCGTCCGATATTGCTGAGCGCGATATTGTTGACCGTCACGCCATGTTGCCCCAGCGAACGGGCAAGCGCGCGGGAGAAACCCGCAGCGCCCGCCTTTGCCGCCGAATAGGCTTCATGTCCCTGCTCGCCCAGGCGACCGGCGTCGGACACGATAGTGATGATCCGGCCCCAGCCGCAATCGGCCATGGCGCCGGCAAAGACACGCGCGCATTGCATGACGCCGTACAGGTTGACGCGCAGATAGCGGTCCCATTCGGCAGGATCCGTCTCCCAAAAGCGGGTGCGCGGCATCGTGCCGTCCGGCCCGGCGTTGCCGGCATTGTTCACCAATATGTCGACCGCGCCCAGGGTGTTGGTCACCCGATCCCGCATCGCTTCGACCGCACCGCGTTCGGCGACGTCGCCCTGCACCGCCAGCGCGGTGCCGCCAGCCGCGCGAATTTCCATAACGACCCGATCCGCACGGTCGCCGTCGAAGTCGTTCACCGCCACGCGCGCGCCATGCGCGGCCAATGCAAGGGCGATCCCCCGACCTACGCCCTGGCCCGCGCCGGTGACAAGCGCAACCCGACCGGACAGGTCGAAAAACAAGCTGCTCACGGCATCCCCTTCGCCTTGACTTGCCGGCCCGACCCATCCCCGGCCAGTGCCTCAAATTCTCTTAGGCCCTGGCCCTAGGGCAGCTTGCGAAGATCGCCCAGATAGTCTCGTTTCCCGACACCAACTCCGCTCATGCGAAGAATGGCGTAGACCATCGACGCATGAAAATAGAAATTGGGCTGGGCGAAGCTGAGCAGAAAATCCTTGCCGACAAAATTTACTAGCAGCTTGTCGCCGATCGTGAAGGTCATCGGTTTTTCGCCCAATGCCTCGAGATCGGCGGCACTGAGCGCCTCAAGCGCCTGGATCGCTCCTTCGATCTTCGCCTTGAGGTCATCGAGGCCTTCCGGCGGAGGCGTCATGTCGGGCGAAAAATTGCCGTTCTGGATGCCCCGAATCGCGCCGATCGAATGAACGGCGCAGCTCTTCACCTGATAGGCAAAATCATACATGTCAGGCGCAAGCCGCGTATGGATCAGCTGCTCGATGGGGAGTTGCTGCGCATCGGCATGGTCCTTTGCCTTGTCCAGCAGGCCCAAAACAGCGTGCAGGATCTGAAGGCAGCTGGGTACGAAAGCGTCATAGAGCGTCATCGCGCATCCTCATCCTTGCTTACACCAAGTCACAATGGCGCGTGGCAGCGGAGGCGGCAAGTGATCGTCCAAACGACAAAAGCCCGGCCGCGTGAACGGCGAAGAGCGCGACGCCGCTCAGCTTGTGGCGCAGGCCAGCCGACAGCCAGGGGATTCTAGCCTAATCCGGCCAGCCATTCCTGCCCCGCCTCCCGCGTCAAAAATGCCCGGACTC
>JBEVMZ010000260.1:0-6421 GCA_040508335.1 Sphingobium sp. | reverse complement strand
CCAGCACGGTGACGTCGGTGGAATAGGCGCCACTCTTGCCCTTCTTCCCGCCTTTAAGGCCCATTTCTTCGAACAGCACCTGCCCCAGTTGCTGCGGTGACCCGATGGTGAAGGGGTGGCCGGCGAGGGCATGAATCTCGGCCTCCAGCCCGGCGAGCGATTGCGAAAAACTGCCCGACAGGCGCGAAAGCTGCTCGCGATCGACCTTGATGCCCTGCCGCTCCATCGCCGCGACCACCGGGATCAGCGGGCGGTCGACCAGCTGATAGATGCGCGTTGCCCCCTCCTGCGGCAGGCGGGCAGCCATCTTCTTCCACAGCCGCCATGTCACTTCGGCATCCTCGGCGGCATAGGCGGTCGCCTTGTCGAGCGGCACCTGCGCGAAGCTGATCGCTTTCTTGCCCGTGCCGGCGACATCCTTGAAGCTGATGCATGTGTGCTGAAGATGCGTGCTCGCCGCCTCGTCCATGCCATGACCGGATAGCGATTTGCCCGCGTCGAGGTTGAAGCTCATCACCATCGAATCGTCGATCGGCGTCACCTCGATGCCCAGCCGGGCAAGGACGTTCAGATCATATTTCAGGTTATGGCCGACCTTGAGCACCGCATCGTCAGCGAGGAGGGGCCGCAACCGCGCAATCGCGGTGTCGAGCGGGATCTGCGGTGGCACCTCCCCGAACATGCCGTCATCGGACCGATGGGCTAGCGGAATGTAGCAGGCGCGCCCCGGTCCGGTCGAAAGGCTGATGCCGACGAGGCCGGACTCCATGCTGTCGAGCTTGTCTGTCTCAGTATCGACTGCAACGACGCCCAGCGCCGTCGCCTCGGCGATCCATGCGTCCAGCTGCTCGACCGTCGTGACGGCCTCGTACAGCGCGCAGTTGATCGGCGGCATCTCTTCGGCCTGAGGCGCGGAAGGCGCGGTCATTTCGGAAGTAGCCGCAGCCAGACCCGCGACCGCCACGGCGGCAGCGGGCGCGCCGATGCGGGCGAGCAGGGACTTGAAACCGTGATGCGCGAGGAAGTCCTGCAGCGGTTCGGGCGGGATGCCCTTGAGCGTCAGTTCCTCCAGCGGCTCGGGCAGGTCCATGACATCATGCAGCGCGACCAGCCTGCGCGACAGCCGCGCCATGTCGGTGTGGGCAAGCAGATTTTCCTGCATCTTCGACTTCTTCATCGTCGGCGCCGCCGCCAGCACGCTTTCCAGATCGCCATATTCGGTGATGAGCTTCGACGCGGTCTTCGGCCCGATGCCAGGTACGCCCGGCACATTGTCGACGCTGTCACCCATCAGCGCGAGCACGTCTCCCAGCTTCTCAGGCCCGACGCCGAACTTGGCCACGACATAGTCCGCCCCGCGCCGTTCATTCTTCATCGTGTCGTACATATCGACGCCCGGCTGGATCAGCTGCATCAGATCCTTGTCCGAACTGACGATCGTCACATGCCACCCCTGCGCGACCGCCGCCTTTGTATAGCTGGCGATGATGTCGTCGGCCTCGAACCCCGCTTCCTCGATGCAGGGGAGGGAGAAGGCGCGCGTCGCATCGCGGATCATCGGAAATTGCGGCACCAGGTCTTCGGGCGCGGGCGGGCGGTGCGCCTTATACTGGTCATACATGTCGTTGCGGAAGGTGTGACTGCCCTTGTCGAGCACGACCGCCATATGCGTCGGTCCTTCGGCGCGGCCCAGTTCCTCGGCCAGTTTCCACAGCATCGTCGTATAACCATAGACCGCGCCCACCGGCTGGCCGTGCCGGTTGGTGAGCGGAGGAAGCTGATGATAGGCGCGGAAGATATAGCCGCTGCCATCGACGAGGTAGAGATGATTGGGCGCTTGATTCTGGGACATGGCGGCAAGAGATAGCGAGGATTGCCCGCCGCCTCCAGTGGCGGCCGCGCGGGGAGGCTAGCTGCCCTCGCGCAGACGCCGCAGTGGGCGATATCCCTGGGTGCGCCACCAGGGGTCGGCCACCTGGAACAGCCCATGTTCGTCGGCGCGGCGGCCAAGATCCTTGCGCGCGGTCAGTGCGGCGAGCACCGGAGCCAGCAATAGCCCGGCTGCCACCGGCATGACCCACCAGAAGCCCGAGCCCGCGCGCGCACCCAACGCCAGCAGCATCGCGCCCAGCATTATATGCCATTTGAACAACCAGATCGCGCTTCCCATCGCCATGCCGTCACGGTCGCGCGTCTGCCCGTTCCAGCTTGCCTTGCGGCCCATCAATATGCTGAACAGGTTGATCGTCTGCGTCAGCATCGCGACCGGCGCCATCATGATCGACAGCGCGACGTCGGCCAGGACGCCGCGCACCATCCGTCCCGCACCGCCGAAACCGATACGCCGTCCTGCATCCGCTAGCGCCCACAGCACCGCCAGCAGCTTTGGTCCGAACAGGATCACCGCCGTCAGCACCAGCAAGCCATGCGAGGGCAGCACCGCGCTCATCGGCCATGCGCCCGCCGCCGCGCCGCCCAGAACGACCAGCATAAGCAACAGCCAGAGGAGCGACGTGCAATAGGCCGACGCGCCCACCAGCAGCTGGAACCGGCTGACCGGATGCAGACCCGCGATCTTCATTAGCAGTGGCACATGCTGGATATTGCCCTGACACCAGCGACGATCGCGGGTGAACATGTCAGGCATCGACGGCGGGAATTCCTCGAAACTGTCGTCGGCCATGACCATGTGGACGTCCCAGCCATGCCGGCGCAGCAGCGTCGCCTCGATCATGTCGTGGCTCATGATATGCCCGCCGAAAGGCGCGCGGCCCTTGAGTTCCGGCAGGCCGCAACATTGCGCAAAGGCGCGCGTGCGCAAAATGGCGTTATGCCCCCAGAACATGCCTTCCGATCCCGCCCACCAGATCATGCCAGCGGCGGAGATCGGCCCATAGAGACGGCTGGCGAACTGCTGCCAGCGCGCGAACAGGGTCGCCGCGCCCATGACCGTCGGCACCGTCTGAATGAGGCCAAGTGTCGCATGCCCCTCCATGTCGGTGGCGAGCCGCGCCATCGTCTGCCCGCTCATCACGCTGTCGGCGTCGAGCACGATCATATACTCGTAAGCCGTTCCGAACCGCTGCACCCATTCGGCGATATTGCCCGGCTTCCGCCCGATGTTGAGCGCGCGCCGCCGATAATGAACCGGGCGCGCAAAGGCGGGACGCATTTCTTCATAGGCCTGCCGTTCGATCTCGCCATTTTCAGGGTTGGAGTCGGACAGGATGAAGAATTCGAACCGCTCGCCCCCCATCACCTGCACCAGCGATCGTTCCATGATGGACAGTCGCCCAAGCACACCCAGAAAATCCTCATTGCAGACCGGCAGCAGGATGGCGGTGCGCTCACGCAGCGGCGTCACCTGCTGAGCGCGATAACGGCGGGTGACGCTCGGCTGGCCAGTGGTCAGTAGCAGAAAGCCGATCAGGCTGGTCGCGAAGCCGAAGGCGATCCAGGCGAAGAGCGGGATGAAGAGCGCAAGATAGACGCCCTCCCAAAGCGAGATGCCATCGAGGCCGATCGAGCGACGCATTTCATGTGCGGCGATGGAAGCGGGGATCAGGGCGAGCAGCACGACCAGCGCCCGCCGCGCCCACACGTCGATATTGAACGGGCGGGGGAAAAGATGCTGCGGGCGCGCGGCGAAATCCTGCACCGGCATGGCCAGCGGCGATTCGTCGGGCAGATTTTCATAGGCGCGCGCGGGCGGCCCTGTGTCGGCGGTAGCCTGGCTTGTCATCATGTCCCCTGGGAACGCAGTATCCCACGCCCTGCGGCGTCAGATCAACCCGTCGCTTGGACGCCGCTCCTTAAATGCCCAGCGGATAATGCACATATTCGCTTATCGCGCCATCACCGCGGCGCAATTGCAGGCGGATTTCAGCGGGTTGCCCGTTGCGGTTCACGTCCAGCACAGCGCGGAACAGACCGGGCCGGTTCTGCACGAAATAGCCGGCCTTCTTGATCAGCGTGCCGCCAGCAACATCGACCCGCAGATCGGGCACCTCGCCGGCCGCGCCGGCAAAATCGATCACCAACCGCTCGCCGCCTGTCTCGATCGGTCCGTGCCAAATATCCTCGACCCGCGCCAGTCGGGCGCCGTCCGGGTGGCGGGCAGCGGACCAGTCGAGCCGGTAGCGCAGGTCGATGCGCCGCCCTGCGCGAGGCTTGGCGGACGGGGTCCAGTAGGAGGCGACATTGTCGGTATATTCGCTGTCGGTCGGAAAGGTGAAGAGCCGCACCGCGCCTTTGCCCCAAGGTGCAAGCGGTGTCGCCCAGAGCGAAGGCCGGCGTTCGTAGAAGACGCCGTCATCCTGATAATGGGAAAAGTCGCGGTCGCGCTGAAGCAGGCCGAAGCCCTTGGGGCTGACCTCCTCGAAAATGCTCGTCTGCGGGTTGATCGGATTGACGAGCGGCCGGGCCTGTACCGTGCCGTCGGCGCTGGCGATCGAGAGCAGGTCCGAATCATGGATTTCCGGCCGCCAGTCGGCGCCGTGCGTCCTCTGCGCCTGATCGTACCAGAACATGCTTGTCATCGGCATCAGCCCCAGCTCGTCGATCGCACGGCGCGGGAAGAGTGCGCTTGCCACGTCCTGCACCACGCCTTGCAGCGTCAGGCGGCAGTCGAAGCGGAAGGCGCCGGTGATCGAGGCGCCGTCGAGCAGCGCATAGACGCGCAGGGTGCTGCTGCCGGTGCGCTCAAGCCAGAAATGGGTGAAGCGCGGGAACTCCTCGCGACCGGGCAAGCTGGTGTTGATCGCGACCGCGCGCGCCGACAGTCCATATTGACGTTGCGCCCCGGCGGCGCGGAAATAGCTTGCGCCCAGAAATGACAACCAGTCGGCGTCGCGCGCCGCGTTCATCACGCGAAAGCCGGAAAAGCCCGCGTCGGGGCCGAGCGCGCCGACCGCATTGCCTGCGGGCAGATCGAACATGGCAGGATCATAGCGGAGCGGGCGAGCGCGGCCATTTTCGACAAGCGAGATCGTGACCGGCTGATTGGCGTTCTTGCTCAAGGGGAAGAAGCGCAGGCCGACATCGTCCCGCAGACTGTCCCACACCGTAGCCTCGTCGCGAAAACGCGCCTGATGCAGCGCGTCATAATCCACACGCGCCGCGCCCGGATGCGCGGGCGTCTCGCGGAAAGGCGTTCGCGTCAGCCGCTGCGCCTGCGCGACCAGCCCATCCCAGGAAAAGGCCGCGCCGTCGGTGGCGGCGAAAAGCGGATGGGGCAGCAGCAGGGCAGCGCCGGTGGCGGCGATCATTGCGCGCCGATCGATCATGGTCATGGACGTTATCATGCGCGGCACAACGCAGGATGCAAGTCATTGGTCCGCCAAAGAGTGAGGTGCACAGGATGAAAGCCTCCGCCCGGGGGGACGGAGGCTTTGCTATGTCTGGCCGTTCGATCGAAGTCGTCCACCCCGGCCGTGGGGACGTTATGCACCGGGGTGATTGACGGCCGCCGGTGGACCAATACCCCGGCCGACAATCCCTATTCCGTCCTAGTTCCGCAGCAGGCTCATCACGCCCTGGGTGCTCTGGTTCGCCTGGGCCAGCATCGCAGTGGAGGCCTGGCTCAGTATCTGTGCCTTGGCGAGCTGCGTGCTCTCGGCCGAAAAGTCCGCGTCCTCGATGCGGCTGCGCGCGTCGGTCAGGTTCGTGACATTGCTCGTCAGGTTGTTGACCGTCGATTCCAGCCGGTTCTGCACGGCGCCGAGGTCGGCGCGGATGCCCGCTACCTTCTTGAGGGCGGCGTCGAACAGACCGAGCGCGGCATCTGTCGCGGCGGTGACAGCCTGGGCGCCGGCGGTGTCGGGATCGATGTCGGCGACAGCGTTCAACTGAATGGCTGCCCATGCCTTGCCCGCGACCGCCGTGATCGCTGGGTCTGCGGCAAGACCGCTATGCTTGATGGTGACGGAATCGCCCGCATTCGCGCCGGTCTGGATCTTGATGTCGTCGGCGGCCGCTGCGGCGCCATTGGTGCCCGATCCGTAAAACAGCTTCTGGCCGTTGAAGGTCGTGTTCTTGAGCGTGTCGGTGATCTGCGTCGCCAGCTGGTTCATTTCAGCCTGAATGCTCGTCTTGGCATCGACCTCGTTGGTGCCGCTCAGGCCCTGGACGGTCAGTTCGCGCATCCGCTGCAGCATGTTGCTGACTTCGCCGAGCGCGCCTTCAGCCGTCTGCGCATAGCTGATGCCGTCATTGGCGTTGCGGATGCCCTGGCTCATGCCCTTGATCTGGGCCGTCATCTTCGACGTGATGGCGAGGCCGGCGGCGTCGTCCTTGGCCGAGTTGATGCGCTTGCCGGTCGACAGGCGCTCCATCGAGGTGCTCAGGCCCTTGCTGGCCATCGCGTTGGGATTGGCGGCGCGCATGGCGCCCGAGTTGGTTCCGATAACAGTCATGTCAATTC
>JBEVMZ010000258.1:0-21327 GCA_040508335.1 Sphingobium sp. | reverse complement strand
AGCCGAAGGCGTTGGCATGCGCAAGCTGTCTTCCAACAAGACGCTGGAAGAGGCGATGGAAACCTTGAAAGGCAAGCCCAAGGTCAAGCGCACCATGTGGTCGCGCCGTGCGCAGGAATATGAAGCGAAGATCAACTCGGGCGACCTCGTGTCGATCGCCGAGGTGACGCGCGACCTGTTCCGCGCCGACGACCAGCCCGAGCAGAGCTATTCCGAGCGCCAGATTTTCGAAGCGGCCTCCTCACGCCTCGCGCGCGAACTCGCCGCGATGGAAGAGACCGACGAGCCGGGCGCGCTCAAGAAGATCCTGCGCGTGCTCAACGAGGCCGCGCCGCTGCATGTGAAGGTCGAGAGCTAAAGGCTCTTCGGTCAAGCAGGCTGCGATACAAGAAGGGCGTTCCGCGAGGGGCGCCCTTCTTTCGTTGGGGTAAGCCTATTCGCCGGTAGCGACGAACGCGCCCGCCGCGCGATCCTTGACGACGCGGTCGGCGCGGAAGACTGATCCGCTCATGGCGATATAGACGCCCGGCGGGGCAAGCTGGACCGCCGCGAAGGCCATGCCGAGATTGAAGCTTGCATCACTCTCGCCAAAGCGCGCCGGCGAAAGCGCGCCGACCAGCACGACCGTCTTGCCGCCGGCATCGCCCAGCGCGGCGGCGGTATCCGTCATGCTGTCGGTGCCATGGGTGATGATGATATGCGTTTCGGGCGCGGCGAGGACGCGCGCGCGCACCAGGGCGCGATCCTCGGGCGTGAGGTCGAGGCTGTCCTTGCGCGCCACCTCCTCGATCCGCACCGGACGGTTGACGCGCGCGACCGCCAAGAGGCGGCCGACCACGGACTCGCCCACCTGATAGTCGGACAGCGCGTCGAAATAGACCTTGTCGATCGTGCCGCCCGTAGTGAGCAGGGCGATGGGTGCGTCGGGGTTCAGCATGGCCGGTCCTATCTGGCTTTCAGGAAGGCGCCCGCGCCTATTCGCCGCGCGCCATCGCGACGCCCCAATCGCGCGCCGCGCGCAATGTGTCGACCATTAACCGTGCGAGCCGGTCGTCCGCGTCGAGCATGTTGAGCCCTTCGCGCGTCATGCCGCCGGGACTGGCGACCCGGTCGGCGAGGATCGCGGGACTGGTGTCGGACGCGGACGCGAAGACGGCGGCGCCCTGGACGGTCGCGAGCGCCATGCGCTGCGCCTGATCCTGCGGCAATCCCAGAGCCGCGCCGGCCTGCGCCAGCGCGTCGATGAAGCGAAACGCAAAGGCCGGGCCGCAGCCCGACAGCGCCGTCACCGCGTTGAACAGCGCTTCATCGGCAATAGGTTCGACCAGACCGAGCGGCGTCAGCAGCGCTTGAACCTTATCCAGCGATTCGCCATCGGTCGCGCCATGGAGCGCCGTCACCCCCTGCCCTATCCCCACGGGCAGGTTCGGCATCGCCCGCACAACCGCGCCCGCCCTGGGGAAGTGCGCGCGCAAATCCACGAGCGGCGTGCCGGCGAGGATCGAGAGGATGGTCGTGCTCGCCCCGGTCAAGGGCGCGAGCGCCCTCGCGACTTCCGCCAGTTGATAGGGCTTCATGCCCAGCAGGACGACCGCATCTTCGGCGACGAATCCGGGCATGGCGGTGACCACCTGCACCCCCGGCGCCACCGACCGGCCGCTGGGCCGCACGACCGTCACTGAGGCAGGGTCAAGGCCGCAGGCGAGCCAGCGCGCGAGCATCTGCCCCGCCATATTGCCGCAGCCAATCAGCAGCAGCGGCGTCGACCAGTCGCGCAACGCCGCCGCGTCCTCAGGCTTCGCCACGGGTTTCGATCAGGCTGGCGGCGATCGCGTCGGTCGGCGACTTGCCGCCCCACAGCACGAACTGGAAGACGGGGTAGAAGCGCTCGCACTCGTCTAGCGCGGCCTCGACCAAAAGCTGCGCCTGATCGAGCGTCAAACCCCCGCCCGCGCCCAGCAGGACGCCGTGGCGAAACAGAACGACGCCGCTAGACGACCAGAGCTCGAAATGACCAAGCCAGAGCTGCTCGTTGATGAGCGCCAGCGTCTCGTAGATCGCCGCGCGCTTGTCGTCGGCGACGCGGATGTCGGGGAGCGCCAGCAATTGCAGCACCTGATCTTCGTCACGCCAGATGCCACGCAGCTCATATTGCGCCCACGACCCCTGTGTGCTGGCAACGATCTCATCCTCGCCGACCTGATCGTAGCTCCAGCCATGCGCGTCGAAAAAGGCCGCCAGCATTTCGATCGGCGCGGCTTCGTGCCCGCCATTTTCAAATTCGTCGCTATCCATCATGCGCGCGCCTTATCACCGCCGTCCCCGAAAAGACAGGGCGTCGGCTCGGGGCAGGCCGGCGCTTAGACCGCGCTGCCGTCGCTCCCCGCAGCGCCCTTGGACGTGTCGATGCTGCTCTTGAGAACCTCCGCGCTCTTGCCTTCCAGCGCGTCGATGCGGGCCTTGAGCAGCTCGACTTCCTCGCGCGCGGCGGCGGCAAGCGCCTTCACCGTGTCGAATTCTTCGCGCGTCACAAAATCGAAGCCGCCGATCCATTCCTTTGCCTTTTCCCGCGCATTCGATTCAAATTCGCGGGTGACGCCAGCCACCGTTCCGGCAGCGCCGTTCACCAGCTTGGCAAAGTCGTCGAAAAAGCGGTTCTCGCTCTGCATCGCTTCAAATCCTTCTTGATCGCCCTTACTGGCGCGTCATTCCTATCTGGGTGCGGACGCCCGGCGCGGCAAGACCTTCCGCATCGGGATTGAGCCGGCCGATCTCGGCATTGAGATAGCCTGCGAAACAGAGCCAGGCGATATAGGGCAGCAGCAACAGGCCCGCCATGCGGCGGATGCGCCAGAAGAGAATGGCGGTGACGACCACAAGGCCGAGCAGCACGAGCAGCAGGACGAGCGCGGCGCTCACCTGATGCGCGCGGAAGAAGAGCGGCGACCAGCACAGGTTGAGGAAGAGCTGAACCGCGAACAGGATGACGGCCTGTCGGCGCAACCGTGCGCCGCGCGCGTGCAGCACCATCGCAAGGGCGAGCCCCATTGCCACGTAAAGCACCGTCCATGCCGCGCCGAACGCCCAGCCGGGCGGCATCAGCGCCGGCTTGTCGAGCGCGTCGAACCAGCGATTGCCATAGCCGCTATTGGCGACCCTGCCCGAAAGAAAGCCTAAGAAGACGATGGTGGGGACAGTGAACAAGGCCCAACGCAAATAGGCGAGCCGCAATTGACCCCGCGACGCGATCTCGTTCATGGCAGCGCCTCTTCCCCCTTCATTCGGCGGGTTCGGGCGCGTCTTCCAGCGCCGAATCGAGTCGCCGACTGACGCTTTGCGGAGAAACCGTGCGCCCCGCAACCCGAGAATAGAAGATGGGCACGAGGAAGAGCGTGATGAGCGTCGCGAGGCTGACGCCGAAGACCACAACGACGCCGATCGAATGCCGCGCCGCCGCCCCCGCGCCGCCCGCCAGGACGAGCGGCACTGCGCCTATTACCGTCGCGATCGAGGTCATGAGGATGGGGCGCAGACGGCGCGCGGCGGCGTGGCGGATCGCTTCGCCTACCTCAAGCCCCTCGTCACGCAGCTGGTTGGCGAATTCGACGATCAGGATGCCGTTCTTCGCCGCCAGCCCCACCAGCATGACGATGCCGATCTGGCTGTAGAGGTTGATCGTGCCCCCGGTCAGCGCCAGCCCGATCACGCCGCCCGCCACGGCGAGCGGCACCGTGGCGATGATGACGCCAGGGTGGATGAAACTTTCGAACTGGGCGGCGAGCAGCAGGAAGACGATGAGGATGGTCAGGCCAAAGACGATCCAGATCGACCCGCCGGTTTCGCGCAGCGATTGGCTTTCCCCGCGATAGCCAATGGCCAGAACCTCGGGCGACTGCCGCGCCAGGTCCTCCAGCGACGTCAACGCCTCGCCCAGCGACGTGCCAGGCGCCAGCGCGGCCGTCAGCGTGATGGCGCGCAGCTTGTTGTAGCGGTTGAGCTGGCGCGGCCCGGCGACTTCGCGCACGGTGACGACCGCGGAAAGCGGGACGAGAACGCCAGTGCGGGCGCGCAACTGCACCCGTTCGAGATCGACAAGCGTCTGGCGCGCCTGATCCTCCGCCTGGATGATGACCCGATATTCCTCGCCCCGATCGACATAGGTTGTCACGCGGCGCGACCCCAGCAGCGTCTGCAGCGCCTGACTGATGTCGTTGGCCGATATGCCAAGATCGCCGGCACGCTGCTGGTTCACCTCGATCCGCATCTGCGGCTTGGTTTCCTTATAATCGCTGTCGACGTTGATGAGGCCAGGATTGTTCGCCGCCGCCGCCATGATGCGATCGCGCGCGACGACCAGCCCCTCATAGGTGGCGCCGGCCAGCACGATATTGACCGGCAGACCTCGGCCGCGCGCCAGCCCAGACCGCGGCGCGACATTGCCGCGCACGGCGGTCTGCTGCGCGATCACCTTGTTGATGGCGTCGGCAACCTGCGCGGTGGTGACATCGCGCTCCTCCCAGGGGCGCAAGAAGGCGATGATGTTGCCGCCGTTGAAATCGTCGCTCGCCCCGAAACCGGCGGGCGTGCGGGTGTTGAGCACCGCGAGCGAGCCATCCTTGACCAGCGGCTGCAACTGCTTTTCGATGCGCAGCATATAGGCTTTCATCCGCTCGAAACCGGTACCTTCGGGCGCCGTCACCTGGCCATCGACTACGCCCGTATCCTCGGCCGGCGCCAGCTCGTCGGGCAGGGTGGTAAACAGCGCGCCGGCAATGCCGAGGAAGAGGACGACCGGCAGCAGCGCGATCAGCGGGCGGCCCAGCACCTTGTCGAGCCAGCGCACATAGCCGCCCTCCAGCCTCTGGAACCGCGCGTCAACCCACCGCGCGAAACGTGACCTCTCACTGTTGCGGAGCAGCTTGGAACAGAGCATCGGCGCGAGGCTCAGGGATATAAAGCCGGAAAAAGCGAGCGCCGCGATCATCGCGATGGCCAGCTCGCGGAACAGAAGGCCGGTCTGTCCGGCGAGGAACATGACCGGCACGAACACCGCGCAGACGACGAGCGTGGTCGAAATGATCGCGAACCCCACCTGCCGGGCGCCGAGATAGGAGGCGAGGAGCGGGTCTTCGCCCTGTTCGATGCGGTGATAGACATTTTCGAGCACGACGATCGCATCGTCAACGACGAGGCCGATGGCGAGGACGAAGGCGAGCAGGGTCAGAAGGTTGATGGAAAGACCGAGCAGCCACATCACCGCGCAGGTGGCCAGGAGGCAGATGGGCACGGTGATCGCCGGGATGATCGTCGCGCGCAGCGAGCCCAGAAAGAGGAAGATGACGACGACGACGAGCAGCGCCGCCTCTACCAGCGTGTGATAGACATTTTCGATCGCCCGATCGATGAACAGCGCCTCGTCCGAACCGATGGTGACGCTCATGCCCGGCGGCAGGTCGGGCGCGATCACCTTGATGAGTTCCTTGGCGCGATCGGCGACCTCCAGCGTGTTGGCGCCCGACTGGCGGATGATGCCGACGCCGATGCCGGTGCCGCCGTTCGAGCGGTAGGAGGTGTAGCGATTCTCGGCTCCCTCCTCGATCCGGGCGACGTCGCCCAGCTTGACCTGATAGCCATCGGCGCCGCGCCCGACGACAAGGCCGGCGAACTGCTCGGGCGTGGAATAGGCCCGCTCCACCCGCAGCGTCTGGTTCTGGTCACGCGACTCGAAACGGCCGGCAGGCAGCTCGACATTCTGCGCGCGCAGGGCCGTTTCGATATCCGCAGGCGTCAGCGCGAAGGCGGCGAGCTTTCCGGTATCGAGCCAGATGCGGGTCGAAGGCCGCTCCTCGCTGCCACCATTGACGCGCGCGACGCCGTCGATCGCGGAAAAGCGGTCGATGACGTTGCGGTCGATATAGTCGGCGATCTGCGTCGGGGTCCAGCCGGGGCGGCGAAAGACGATGAAGAGGATCGAGCGCGCATCGGAATCGACCTTGCGGATTTCGGGCGCCAGCGCGTCTTCGGGCAGATCCTCCGTCACCGCGCCGACACGGTCGCGCACGTCGTTGGCGGCCGAATCGATGTCGCGGGAGGGATCGAATTCGATGCTGATCGCCGATGTGCCGTCGCGGGAGGTCGAGGTGATCGTCTGCAAGCCCTGAACGCCAGCCACCGAATCCTCGATGATCTGGGTTATCCGGGTTTCGACCACCGAGGCGGCGGCGCCGGTATAGACGGTTTCGACCGATACGATCGGCGGGTCGGTGTCGGGATATTCGCGCACCGACAGGCTCTGCCAGCCGACGAACCCGGCGATGCACAGCAGCACCGCGACAACGGCGGCAAAGACCGGGCGGCGGACGGAAAGGTCGGAAAGCTGCATGTCGGTCTTAGCCGGTTTTTTCAGCGGGCGGCGGAGGCTTGTCTCCCGCAAGGCGCACCGCCATGCCGTCGCTCAGCTTGACGACGCCTTCGGTCACGATCCTCTGGCCGGGCTTCAGACCGCCGGTGATTTCGACCAGCCCATTCTGGCGCGCGCCCGTGTCCACCCTGACACGCTTCGCCTTGCCATTGGCAACCAGGAAGACATAGCGGTTCTCCCCTTCCCCCACGACCGCCAGCTCAGGCACGGCAAGCGTCTCGCGCTGGCGGGAGATCAGTGTGACCGTCAGGAGCATGCCCGGTTTGAGCGCGCGATCGGGATTGGGCAGGAGCGCCCGCACCCGAACGGCGCGGGTCGCGGGATCGATTACCGGGTCGATGGTCGCGACCTTGCCCTCGAACGGCCGGTCGGGCCATGCCGCCGCCACCGCCCGGATCGCGCCGCCGACTCGCAACAATGGCAGGCGCGTCTCGGGAACGGTGAAGTCGAGTTTGATGCGGTCGATCGCGCTGATCGTCGCGATCGGCGTGCCGGCCGTGACGACGGTGCCGACCGACACCGTGCGCAGGCTCGCATAGCCGGCGAAGGGCGCGCGCACGATGCGGTCGCCGATGGAGGCGCGGGCGAGCTGCGCATTTGCGCGCGCCGCATTGGTCGTGGCGATTTGCGTGTCCAGACTGGCGCTGGTGGCGAAACCGCGCTGACGCAGCGCCTCGATCCGCTCCAGCTGCTGGCCCGCGACCCGCGCCTGCGCCTGGGCGGCGGCGAGTTCGGCGGTTTCCTGTCCCTGTGCCAGGGTTGCGATGACCTGCCCCTTACGCACATAGCCGCCGTCGGTGAAATTGATCGCGGTCAGCCGGTCGGTCACCGGCGCCGAGAGCACCACCTGTTCATCGGCGAGCGCGGTGCCGACCGCTTCCAACCTGTCGGTAAAGCTTGCCGACGTGACCGGAGCGACAGCCACCAGGGCGGCGGGGCGCGGTTTATTTTCCTGCGCGCGGCCACAACTCGCAAGGCACAGTGCGATGATGAGCAAAGCTGGGGAAGACCGCATATTTCCGCGCTAAAGAGCCTTTTATCGCAACGCAATGATTGCAATTGTCGCGAAATGTATCTGTCTGGAAAATCAGCAAAAGGCCAACGTTTTTAGCCTTTTCGAGCAAAGAGCAGAAATTCGATATTGCCTTGCGGTCCGGTAATGGGGCTTGGTGTAATGCCGATGACATGCCAGCCCTGCCCTTCGACCCAGGCCGCCGCCTCGTCGCAGACGCGAGCGTGGATCGCGGGATCGCGCACCACGCCGCCCTTGCCCACCTCCTCGCGCCCCGCCTCGAACTGAGGCTTGACCAGCACAAGCAGGCCCGCGCCTGCCTTCGCGAAGGTCAAGGGTCGTTCCAGCACCTTGGCCAGCGCGATAAAGCTCGCATCGCACACGATCATATCGATCGGCTCGGGGATATGGTCGGGGGTGAGGATGCGTGCGCTCGTCTGTTCATGGACGATGACGCGCGGGTCGGCACGCAGCTTCCAGGCGAGCTGGTTGGTGCCACTGTCGACGGCATAGACCCGCGCGGCGCCATTCGTCAGCAGCACGTCGGTAAAGCCGCCGGTCGAGCTGCCCACGTCGATGGCGACCGCCCCGGTCACATCGACGCAGAAATGAGCCAGGCCATGGGCAAGCTTGATGCCCCCGCGCGATACCCAGGGATGGTCGCGGCCCCTGACCTCGATCGCCGCATCCGGCGTGACCTGCTGCCCGGCCTTCTCGAGCTTGCGATCGCCCAGATAGACGTGCCCCGCCAGGATCAGCGCTTGCGCGCGGGCACGGCTTTCGGCGAGGCCGCGTTCGACAAGCAACTGATCGGCGCGCAGCTTTGCCATCAGCCGGGCAGTCCGGCCAGCATGGCGGGCGTAAGCAGCTGCGGCAGGGTCCGCGCCTCTTTGCCCGGCGCGTACCAGAGATAGAGCGGCACGCCCGAACGCCCCTGCGCTTCGAGAAAGCGGCTGATCGCCGGATCGGCATTGGTCCAGTCGCCGACCATGACGGTAACGCCCCCCTTGGCGAAAGCGGCGCGCGTTTCGGCGCGGTCGATCGCGGCGGCCTCATTGGCCTTGCAGGTCAGGCACCAGTCGGCGGTGAAATAGAGAAAGACCGGCTTGCCCGCCGCGCGCAGGCTGGCAAGCCGCGCCTCATCGAAGGGGATGTGGGTTCCCACCGTGCGCGCCGCCGGTGCCTGTGCCGGCAGGGCAAGCGCACCAACGGCCAGTAGGGCGACCATCAGTCCCGCCGCCAGCACGCCGCCGCCTTTACCCCCATGCTGACGCGCGCCCAGCCACCAGAGCAGCAGCGCCGTCGCCAGCGCGACCGCCAGGCCGATCGTCATGCCGCCGACGCCGCGCTGCTGCCCCAGCAGCCAGAGCAGGCCGAGCGCGGTCAGGAACATCGGCACCGACAAGATCTTTTGCAGGCGCCCCATCCATGCGCCCGGCCGCGGCAATCGGCGGCGCAGCGCGGGCACATAGGCGAGGAGAATGAACGGCAGGGCGAGGCCGACGCCCAGCCCGGCGAAGATCGCCAATGCCGCCGCCACGGGCAGTACGAGCGCCGCGCCCATCGCCGCGCCCATGAACGGTCCGGTGCAGGGCGTCGCGACGAAGGCGACCAGAACGCCGGTCCAGAAGGCGCCCATGCGTCCGCCTTGCCCCGCCAGCCGATCCCCACCGCCGAAGCCGCGCAGATCGAACAGGCCGGCAAGGTTGAAAGCGATGGCCGTCACCAACAGCAGCAGCGCCAGAATGACGCGCGGGTCCTGCAATTGAAAGGCCCAGCCTACCGCCGCGCCCGCAGCGCGCAGCCCCAGCAGCAGCGCGCCGAGCAATAGGCAGGCGATCACCACGCCCGTGCCATAAGCCAGGGCCTCGCGCCGCGCCTCACGTTCGCCCCCCCCAGCGCGCGCGAGGCTCAAGGCCTTCAACCCCAGGATGGGGAACACACAGGGCATGATGTTGAGCAGCAGGCCGCCCAGCAATGCCCCGCCGAGCGCGAGCGCCATGCTGCGCCAAGGCACGGCGTCCATACTCGCCGGGACGGAGCCAGGTACGGCGCGGAGCGTGAAGCCGCTATGCGCGGCGGTGCGCAGCATCATTTCGACGGGGCCGCGCGGTCCTTCCGCCGTCGTCTCGATCAAAAGCCGGTCACCGTCGCGGCGCAACGTCTGCGGCGCAGCATAGCGCAGCACCCCGTCATCGAAGGCAAAGAGGTGCGCATCTTCGATCGAAGCCGCCGCCGGATAGGGAATAGACAGGCGCAGCCGCCCTTCATGAACGTCATAGCTGGCCTGCGCGCCGAGCGGTCTTGGCAGCCGCGCGCGCCACTGATCGAAGCGGGCCGCATCGGCCGGTGCGACGCCGCCTTCGCCCGCGACGAGATCGAGCGTCAGGTCGGCGCCTTCAGGCACGCAGACCTTGTCGGTGCAAGCCAGCCAATCGGCCCGCGCCCTGATGGGAAGCCGCGTCCCCGGCGCGACGTCGGGCGCGAGGGAGAGCGTCGCGAGCAGCGCGTAAGGCCCCTCATAGACATGGTTCATCAGGCCGGAGATCAGCAGCGTCTCTGGCACCGGATAGCGCAGCGGCTCCACCCGCACGCCCTTGGGCAGCGTCCATTTGACATCCATGCCAAGGCCCGCATCGCCCGGATTGAGCCAGTAGCCATGCCAGCCATGCTCCGGCCGCATCGCAAAGGCGATGTCCATGGCCTTGCCCGGCGCGGGCGCCGCACTTTCCGCCTCGATCCGCGCGGCGATGTGCGGCGCGCCCCCTTGGCCGAACGCGCCCTGCGCCAGCGCCGCGTCCGTTACGAACAATGCCGCCAGCGTCATCAGGAGGACATGAAAAATCCGCATCGGGCCTCTGTTCGGATGGATGGGCTCGGGCTAGGTCCGGGCGCATGCGCCGTCAAGCCATGAGAAGGTATAGCAAAGATGCTCAAGACCGTCGCCGCCCTATTGCTCGCCGGCACGGCGCTGCCGGCGCAGGCAGGACAGACAGCCGCGCCCGTGCCGGCGTCGGCCGCTGTGCCAACTACGCCAGCCGTGCCGACGAGCGCGCCCAAGCTCATCGTCGCGATCGCCGTCGATCAGTTTTCCGCCGACCTCTTCAGCGAGTACCGCCAGCATTATAGCGGCGGACTCGCCCGGCTGGCGCGCGAGGGCGTCGTATTCCCGCGCGGTTATCAAAGTCACGCTGCGACGGAAACCTGCCCAGGGCATAGCACGATCTTGACCGGCGGTCGGCCGTCGCGCACCGGCATCATCGCCAACAGCTGGTTCGACCTCGGGGCGGCGCGGCCCGACAAGCTGATCTACTGCGCCGAGGATGAAAGCCGGCCCGGCACCGATCATGAACGCTATCAGGCATCCCCCGCGCATCTGCGCGTGCCGACGCTGGGTGGGCGGATGAAAGCAGCCGACACGGCGACGCGCGTCGTGTCCATCGCGGGCAAGGATCGAGCGGCGATCATGATGGCGGGCGGGCAAGCGGACCAGACATGGTGGCTCTCGCCCAAGGGGTTTGTGAGCTATGCGGGCGTTTCCGCCCCACCGCTGGTGGAAAAGGTGAACGCCGTATTTGCACAGCGGCTGGCGCAAGCCAATCCGGGTTTCGAACTGCCCGCGCAATGCGCGCCCAAGGACTTCCCGGTACAGATCGCCGACCGCTCGGTCGGCACAGGCCGGTTCGCGCGCGCGGCGGGCGACTATACCGGCTTTCGCATCTCCCCCGAGCAGGATGCGCTGACCTTGGCCTTCGCCGCCGCTGCGGTGGACACCATGGCGCTTGGCGGGCAGGCGCAGACCGACATTCTGTCGATCGGTCTGTCGGCCACCGACTATATCGGTCACACATTCGGCACCGAAGGCACCGAAAGCTGCATTCAGGTCGACCGGCTCGATCAGGAACTGGGCGCCTTCTTCGCCCAGTTGGACAAGAAGGGGATCGATTATGTCGTCGTCCTGACCGCCGATCATGGCGGCCATGACGCGCCCGAGCGGCACCGTATGAACGCGATGCCGATGGAAACGCGCGTCGATGCCGCACTTGCACCGCGCACCCTCTCGGCAACGATCGCGACAAAGGCCGGCCTCGGCGCCAGACCGGTGATCCATGGCGACGGCCCTGCCGGCGATCTCTATTTCGATCGCGGGCTGACTGCAGCCGAACGCCAGCGCGCAGAGACCGAGACGCTCAAGCTGCTGCGCGCGCATCCGCAGATCGAAACCGTCTTCACAAAGGCGCAGATCGCCGCCGCCCCAAGCCCGAGCGGGCCACCCGAAAGCTGGACCCTGCTGCAAATGGCGCGCGCGAGTTTCGACCCCGAGCGTTCGGGCGACCTGCTGGTGCTGCTCAAGCCGCGCGTCATGGCGATTCCGGAAAAGGCGGTGATGGGGTCGGTCGCCACGCACGGATCGCCCTGGGACACCGATCGGCGGGTGCCGATCCTGTTCTGGCGTAAGGGGCTTACCCATTTCGAGCAGCCGCTGGGCATCGAGACGGTCGACATCATGCCGACCCTTGCCGCGCTGATTGGGCTGGCCGTGCCAAAGGGCGAGATTGACGGACGTTGCCTCGACCTGATCGCAGGACCGCACGACAGTTGCACGGGCCGTTGACCAACGATCCAGAAGCGCGCGGGCCTATCGAAAGGTCCGCGCTGCGGTCAGCCGCCTGACTGCTGCTGATCCACGGCAACGATATGATCGAGGATCGCCGGGTGGAGCGCGCGCTCGAAGAGGCAGCCAGCCTCATGGCCGCGCGTCCACTGCACCCGCGCGCGACGGGCCTCGAAACCGGGCAGCATGACCCAAAGTTCGCTGCCGATGCTGAGCTTCATGAAGCTTTGCAGGCGAAAGCCGGTTACCGACAGGTCGGCGACACGGCTCTGGAACCAAGGCTCGCCGGCGCGGCGGATCCGGACGCCCATCATCACCGCGCGGCGCTCGGCGTTGCGCCCCCTGGACTCCAAATCGGATTGTCGTTCCACGCCCATCGTCGCCCAACCTCTAATCGGCGACACCATGCCATCGGCGAGGTAAGAAAGAGTTAAGACGCGCTGGGAACCGCAGCGACCGAAGCCACAAAAAAGGGGACCGCGAGCGGCCCCCTTGATTTTGTCTGCTTTTGCCTGTTCGGCCGATCATTCCCGCCAGCGGGAAGTCGTCGCTGGACGCAAAGGCCCGGCCGGATCAGGCGCGATCAGAATGCGCCATATTGTTCGTTGCCAACGAAGCCCAGCTTCGTGACGCCCGAACGCTTGATCTCCGCCAACACCTGATCGACGACGACATAGCGCGTCTGGGCATCGGGCTGGAATTGAAGCTCAGGCTCAACCGGCAGCCGCAGCGACTGCTGGAGATACTGGCGCAGCGTCAGCAGATCGATTGCCGAACCGTTCCAGGTGATCAGGCCAGCCGCATCGATCGCGACCTTGTTTTTGACCGGGTCGACGACACTGTTGGTCGGCGGCGCGTTCTGCGGCAGGTCGATCTTTACCGCGTGGGTCTGGATCGGAATGGTGATGATGAACATGATGAGGAGAACGAGCATGACGTCGATCAACGGCGTCGTGTTCATTTCGCCCATCGGTTCGCCGTCTTCTTTTCCGGCGCTCATAGCCATGTGCTTACTCCTTAGCTGGCCGGATCAAAGGCGGACTGTGCCCGAACCGGGTTCCGGTTCGGAAATGAAGCCTACCCGCGGAAAGCCGGCGCGCTGCATGGTGTAGATGGTGCCGCCGATGCACCGGTAGGGGGTGTTGATGTCGCCGCGGATATGCACTTCGGGCAGATCCTCGGGCGTCATATTTTCAACACCGCCAGCCTTTTTGACGTCGGCTTCGAGCTTTGCGACCCCGCGATTGAGCAGGTCGCTGGCATCGACTTTCGTCAGGTTCCAATAGACGGCACAGCTGCCGTCCGCTGCCTGCGTGACCGAAAGGGACACATTTTCCGGCTTCGTCGTGGTCGGCTCGAACGCGACTTTGGGAAGCTGGAGATCGACCGTCTGTACGACGACGGGGACCGCGATAAGGAAGATGATGAGCAACACCAACATGACGTCGACGAGCGGCGTCGTGTTGATGTCGGACATCGGCTTGTCGTCACCGCCGTCGGAGCCAACACTCATTGCCATTGAAAATTATCCTAACATTGGTGTCGATGAGACCCGTCGCCGGGGCCCATCCCGACGGAGACAGTGGAGGGCATGCCCGCCATCTCTTCTCCGCCGGTCATTGTCGGGCAGTCTTAAACCAGCCGATTAGGCCTTGTTGGGCGTCACAGCGGGCTTCGTAGCGGCGCCGACCGGCGCGGCGACGACGGCCGGCTTCACGGCGCCGTTCGACACCAGATAGGCCAGCAGGTCGACGGTGAAGCCGTTGAGCTGCTCGGCGATCGCCTTGTTGCGACGCTGCAGGAAGTTATAGGCGAGCACCGCGGGAACGGCCACGGCCAGACCCAGGGCGGTCATGATGAGCGCTTCACCGACGGGACCGGCGACCGCGTCGATCGACGCCTGACCGGCGGCGCCGATCTTGATGAGGGCGCGGTAGATACCGATAACCGTACCGAACAGACCGACGAACGGCGAGGTCGAACCCACGGTTGCGAGGAAGGCGAGACCGCCGCCCAGGCTGGAGTTGATCGCACCTTCCGAACGGGCGAGCGAACCGTGCAGCCAGTCATGTGCTTCGACTGGGTCGGTCAGCTTGGTATGCTCTTCCTGCGCGCGGATGCCGTCGTCGACGATCTGCTTGTAGGCCGAATTCTTTTCCAGCTTCGCGGCGCCTTCGCGCAGCGAGCCGGCACGCCAGAAGGTGGCGCGCACCTTCTTGCCCTGGTTGATGACCTTCTGCTGTTCGATCAGCTTGGTGAACAGGATGTAGAAAGTGCCTACGGACATGCCGCAGAGAATGATGAAGGTCGCCCAGGCAATGACACCGCCCTGCTCAAGGGCTTCCATCAGGCCGTAGGGGTTTTCTGCTGCGGGAGCCGCAGCTGCGAGATACATCAACATGTTCAAGACTTCCCTCTCAAATAGGTGCGTTGGTCTGGACGGCCGCGCGATGCGGCGGCCATCCGGTCAAGCTCATCCTTCAGGCAGGCGCCAGGTGATGCGCCCGTTATAGGTGTCGGCGACAGCGCCACCGCCGGCCGCAGTGGCAGGCTTGAAGCGTGCGCGGCGCGGCAGAAGACGGCAGGTCGCTTCGTCAAGATCGGAATGACCCGTCGACTGCGTAATCGTGCAGCTCGTCACACGACCGTCAGCGCCGATTTCCAGGCGGAAACCCGCCGTACCGGCGCGTTCTTCACGCTGCGCGCGGCTTGGATAGTCTGCGTCGCTGACCCAGCTGCCCGGCGATCCACGCGGCGCAGCGCGGCTTGCTGGCACCTCGGGAGGCGGCGGGGGCGCGGGCGGCGGCGGGGGAGCGGCGACCGGAACCGGATTGAACACCGGGGGCGGCGTCCGCACGGTCTGGATCGGCGGCGCGGGCGCCGGCGTCCGCACGATCGGCGGCGGGGCGACGACCGGCGGCGGCTCGACCGGCTGGTCTGGCGGCGGCGGCGGCGGCTCCTCGTCCGGTGGCGGTGGTTCCTCTTTCACCTCGATCACGTTCAGCTGTTCCGCCGCCTTTTTGACATATTTCATGCCAAGGCCGGAGATGAAGGCATAGCCCAGAACAGCGTGAATTATGGCGACGATGACGATCGAGACGGTGCGACTCGATCCTTGCGAGTGGTCTGCATAGGCCATTCGGCAACGACACTCCTTAACTCAGCTTAACAGCGGTTTTATATCAGCCCAAAAAGGCCCCAAGCTGGCGAAGGAGCATCCCCTTGCCATCTGCGGCCCCTGTCCGTCGTTTTTCTTATCACCCAAACTCCTATCGCGGCACGTCGCGGTACGCAAACGCTTTGTCGAGAAGCTAAGATTGCCTTAGATTTGCACGGCAAAATGACTTGCGCGTGACATTCGTGCCACGCGGTGACAGGATCGTGACGATATGAACAAGAAATCAACCTTTATGCGCCTGCTCGCTTCTGCGGCATGCCTCATTGTCGCCGCAAATCCCGGCTTTTCAGCCGACCGGAGCCCATTTGCGGCACATGCTACCACTGCGCCGGAGGGCGGCGTGACGCTTAGTTATGCGGACCTGGTCGACCTTTCCGACAGCGCGTCGCTCGTCGTCGTGGCGCAGATTCGCAACATCATCGCCTTGCCGCAGGAACAGGCCGCAGGCGTGCCGGCGGGGCATCGCCGCCTGTTCGTGGAGGCGCGCGTCGGCCAATTGATTCGCGGGGATTCGGGCATAGTGCCGGACGTCAGCTATCTTTATGATGCGCCGCTCGACCGACGGGGGAAGCTTCCCAAGCTAAAAAAGGCGCAGGTGCTGCTGTTCGCCCGGCCCGGCGCGCGGCCTGGCCAGATCCAGCTGACTGCCCGCGACGCGCAGATCGTCGCCGCTCCCGAGACCGTCGCCCGGGTGAAGACGATCCTGTCCGCGCTCGTCGCGCCCGACGCACCGCCGCGCATATTGGGACCGGGCGACGCCTTCCACGTCGCCGGCACCGTCGCGGGCGAAAGCGAAACGCAGTTGTTCCTGCGTACCGAAAATGGCGATCCGGTGTCGCTGTCCATCCTTCGCCGTCCTGGCCAGGAGCCACGCTGGGCGGTGGCACTGGGTGAGATCGTGGACGAAGCGGCGCGCGCGCCGCAGCCGGGCGGCCTGCTCTGGTATCGGCTCGCCTGCGGCCTGCCCCCCGCCCTGCCGGCGCGGTCGGTGCGGTCGCTCGGCGTTCAGGAAGCGGAAACTGCGCGCGCGGACTATCTTCTGGTCATGCGCTCGCTTGGGCCATGCGGGCGGACACGCGTGCTCGCTGCCTCGCCCGGCTGAGGCGGGTCGGCGGCGGCGTAGCGCAGCGGCGTCCGGGGCGGCGCGCCCTTTTTCTTTGCGCAGGGGGCGCTGCGCTTCTATCAGCGCCCGCATCCCGCCCCTCGATCAGGAGCCTCGACCCGTCATGACCAATCTCCACCGCCATGCCCCCCTGCGCGTCGCGCTCGTCGGACTCGGCACGGTGGGCGGCGGGGTCATCCGCGTGCTGGAAACCAATGCCGAGCTCATCGCCCGCCGCGCCGGTTGCCCGATTCAGATCGTCGCCATTTCCGCGCGCGACCGGACCAAGGATCGCGGCGTTGACCTCTCGCCCTATGAATGGGTCGACGACATGACGACGCTCGCCACGCGCGACGATATCGACGTGGTGGTCGAACTGATCGGCGGCGCGGATGGCCCGGCGCTGACGCTCGCGCGCCAGTGCCTGACCATTGGCAAGCCTTTCGTTACCGCGAACAAGGCGATGCTCGCACACCATGGGCTCGATCTCGCCGCGCTGGCGGAAAAAGGCGGCGTCGCGCTCAAATATGAAGCGGCGGTCGCCGGCGGCATCCCGGTCATCAAGGGCATGCGCGAAGGCGCGGCGGCCAATGAGATCAGCCGGGTCTATGGCATATTGAACGGGACCTGCAATTATATCCTGACGACCATGGAAAAGGCCGGACGAGGCTTTGGCGAGGTGCTCAAGGAAGCGCAGGAACTGGGTTATGCGGAAGCCGACCCGAGCTTCGACATCGACGGCGTGGACGCGGCGCACAAACTCTCGATCCTCGCCAGCCTCGCCTTTGGCACCGAGCTCGATTTTCCCAATGTCGCGGTGACCGGCATCCGTCACGTGATCGCCGCCGACATCGCCGAAGCGGGCGTGCTCGGCTATCGCATCCGCCTGGTCGGCATGGCGGAAAGCGGCCCCGGCGGCCTGTTCCAGCGTGTCCACCCGATGCTCGTGCCGCTCGACCATCCGCTCGCCCATGTCGACGGATCGCTCAACGCCGTGGTGGCGGAAGGAAATTTCGTCGGTCGACTGTTCTTCCAAGGGCGCGGTGCGGGCGACGGGCCGACCGCGTCGGCGGTGGTCGCCGACCTGATCGACGTGGCGCGCGACGAATATGGCGATGCCTTCGCGATGCCGGTGGCGGCGCTCAGCGCGCAGCGCCCCGCCGATCCGGGGGACCGCATCGGCCGCACCTATCTGCGCTTCAAGGTCAAGGATCGCCCGGGCGTTCTAGCGGAAATCGCCGCCGCGACGCGCGACGCCGGCGTGTCGATCGAAAGCATGATGCAGCGCGGCGCCAATCAGGCCGATGGCGTGCTGGTTGCGATCGTCACCCATAGCGGCGCTGAGCGTTGCATCCAGGATACGCTGGATCGGCTGGCCGGCTCCGACAGCCTGCTCGATCGACCCATGGTCATGCACATATTGGATTGACGCTTGGTCGGCGGCGCTCAGTCGAGACCGAAACTGCGGGCGAGCGTCCGCCCGATCGGTTCGCCGAGGCGAAATATCTGCCGGTGGCTGCGGCGTGGGCAGTCGAGATTACCGATCAGCCGGCATGACCGCGCGTTGAAGCGAAAAGCGTCTCATTTGCTGTCGGGGCGCGGCGTCTCTTCGCGGAGAAGTCGCTCCTGCGCCCCTTGGCTTGGAGATTTGAGTCACAGCGCCGGCGCGGCGTGACACGGTACTGGCCCCGTACCGATCTGCGGCCCGTGCGCCGAGGATGCCAATGCGGCCGCCATCAGGGCGACGATCATTCTGCCATGTCTTTCATGCGCTGCCTAACGCACAAAATCCCGATTGTGTTTCCGCACCGTGAAAAGCCGTGTCAGCGCCTCGACAAGGCGGAAACGACGCCCTACCCCGTTTGATCGACAGGCTGGTTCCAAGGGAATGGACATGGTGCAGGCAAGCTCGATACTCGACCGGGTGCTGGTGCTGGAAATGGTGCGCGTGACCGAGGCAGCGGCGATCGCCGCGTCGCGGCTGATCGGCCGGGGCGACGAAAAGGCGGCCGATGCCGCCGCCGTCGAAGCGATGCGCCTTGCCTTCAACGACCTTTATATCGACGGCACCGTCGTCATCGGCGAAGGCGAGCGGGACGAGGCGCCGACGCTCTATATCGGCGAAAAGGTCGGCGGCGCGCCGGACAAGGGACCAAGGATCGACATCGCGCTCGACCCGCTCGAGGGTACGACCATTACCGCCAAGGCCGGGCCGAACGCGCTCGCCGTCCTCGCCGCTGCCGAAGCCGGCGGGCTGCTCAACGCGCCGGATGTCTATATGGACAAGCTGGCCGTCGGTCCCGGCTATCCCGAGGGCGTGATCGACCTCGACAAGTCGGTACGCGAAAATGTCGAAGCGGTAGCGGCGGCGAAGGGCGTGCCCTCCGGAGACATCGTCGTCTGCGTCCTCGACCGGCCGCGCCATGAAAAGATCATCGCGGAGCTGCGCGCGATGGGATGCGGCGTCCACCTCATCCCCGATGGCGATGTCGCGGGCGTCATCGCCGTGACCAACCCGGCGACCGGCATCGACATCTATATGGGATCGGGCGGCGCGCCCGAGGGCGTGCTGGCCTGCGCCGCGCTGCGCTGCGTCGGCGGTCAGTTCAAGGGCCGCCTGATCTTCCGCAACGACGAGGAGAAAGCGCGCGCGCGCAAATGGGGCATCACCGACCTCGACAAAATCTACGACCTCAAGGAATTGGCGAAGGGCGACTGCATCTTCGCGGCCACGGGGGTGACGGATGGCTCGCTGCTCGCCGGGGTCAAAAGGCTTCCCGGCGCGAAGATGACGACCGAAAGCGTCGTCATGCGCGCGAGCACCGGCACGGTGCGCTGGGTCAAGGGCGAGCATCGGCTCGAGCGTAAGGACGGATGACGGGCTAAGCCCCTGCTCCCTACAAAAGCCCCAGCCGACTGAGTTCGCCGATCAGCTTGGGCGGCATCGCCTCGATATCGTCGACCTCGCCCTCGCTCAGGTCCGGTGGCGCATCGGCGTCGGCCAGATAGCGCCAGCCCTGATGCGCGCGCTTGGGCATGCCGCACACGACGACGAGGCGCGGCTCCAGCCTGATCCACCAGCGGCCCTGCCCATTTTCCTGAAAACCCAGGATCGCGCTGCGCCCGACGATACGATGCTGATAGACCCAATAGAGCGAGCCGCCGGCCAGTTCGGCCAGCCGTTTCGGCACATAGCGCGTCGTCAGCCGGGCTTCGCCCGCCGGCCCGTGGCTTTCCAACCAGGTCCGCAGCGCGGCGGGACCTTCGCTCTGAAACGCGACTTTGGTCAGATGAAGCGGCATTGCCCCCTAAATGGGCGCAGTCGTCAGCCGGTCAATCCCGCCGCCGTCGCGAGGCCGAGAAAGGCGAGGAATCCCATCGAATCGGTAATCGTCGTCACGAAGATGGAGGAGGCGACCGCCGGATCGAGGTTCATCCGGTCGAAGGCCAGCGGCACGGCGGCGCCGGCAAAACCGGCCGTCACGATATTGGTCATCATCGCCGCCGCGATCACGCCACCCAGCGCGCTATTCTGAAACACCAGCGCTACGCCGATCCCCAGCACGACCGCCACGGTCGCACCGTTCAGCAATGCGACGCGCATCTCGCGCATGATCGTCCGGCGGCTGTTTGCGCCCGTAATCTGGTTAGTGGCGAGCGCGCGCACGGTCACCGCCATAGTCTGGCTGCCGGCATTGCCGCCCACGCCCGCGACGATCGGCATCAGCGTCGCAAGCGCCACCATCCGCTCGATTGTCCCTTCGAACAGGCCGATGATCGTCGAGGCCACCAGCGCGGTCAAAAGGTTGGTGAGCAGCCAGCGCACGCGGGCGCGATAGCTGTCCATCACCGGTTCGTTGATGTCGCCTTCGCCCGCGCCCGACAAGCGCAATATGTCCTCGCCCGCTTCCTCGGAGATGATGTGGACGATGTCGTCAACCGTGATCATGCCGACCAGCCGCCCCGACCGGTCAATCACGGCGGCGGAGATCAGCGCATATTTCTGGAAGCGCAGCGCAACTTCCTCCTGATCCATATCGACCGGGATCAGCGTCTGTTCGCGCTTCATGAGGTCGGACATGGGGACGTCACGCGGGCAGGTGAGCAGCCAGGACAATTGGCAGGTGCCGATCGGGCGGTGGGCTTCATCGACCACGAATATTTCCCAGAAGTCGCGGGTCAGGTCGCCATTGTCGCGCAGAAAATCGATGACCTGGCCCACGGTCATATGCTCGGGCACCGCGACCAGGTCGCGCTGCATCATGCGGCCGGCCGATTCCTCGGGGAAAGCGAGCGCGCTTTCGATTGCCGCGCGGTCTTCCGGGTCGAGCGCGTCGAGGACGGCCTGCTGGTCGGCCTCTTCCATGTCCTCAATGATGGCGACCGCATCGTCGGTATCGAGTTCGGCGGCGAACCCGGCGACCTGCTCAGGCCGCAATTCGCCGATCAGCCCGTCACGGACATAGTCGTTGAGTTCGGACAGCACCTCCGCGCCGACGAGGTCACCCAGCGCCGCGGCGAGCGATCCGCGCCGGTCGGCGGGGGTGAGTTCGAGAAGGTCGGCGATGTCGGCGGGATGGAGCGGCGAAACCAGTTCGCGCGCCGCCTCCGCTTCGCCCGCCTCCACCGCGTAGAGCACGGCGGCGACGAAGTCGTCCTTCAGCCGATCGTCTTCGTCATGACGCGATTCGCCAAGAGCCGTGGGATCAAGCTCATCTTCGGGCGGCCGGGGTTCGGCCGTATCGGCACGTTCGCTCATGGCGTCCCCAACTGTCCGGTTCCTGTAGCATGGCGGCTGCTTTCGCTGATGCAGCATGGAATTGCAACATATTGCAATATGGCGCCCATGTTCGTCATGCTTCCATCGGCGGGATCATGCTCTATATGAACCAAGCGATACCCATCCCTTCACATAAGAGGATTTCATGGCCGACGATACGCTCACCCTTACCCTCGACAGCGGCGGCGACGTCGTCATCAAGCTGCGCCCCGACTTGGC
>JBEVMZ010000237.1:0-2807 GCA_040508335.1 Sphingobium sp. | reverse complement strand
CGGACCTGCGGGCGCAGCTGATGGCCATCGCGCAGGATGACGTGCGGCGGCTCGACCGGCTCGTCACTGACATCGCCGAAGCCTCGCGCATCGACGCGCAGCTTTCGCGCACGCGCTTCGAGCCCATCGACCTGGGCCTGCTGATCGAGAAGATGATCGTCGCGCGGGAAGCGCGCGGGGTGCCGCGCGGGGTGCGCGTCGCCTTTGCCCGGCCACGCAAGGATGTGGCGGTGGTGCTGGGTGAGGAGCAAAGGCTCATCCGCGTGCTCGACAACCTGATCGACAATGCGGTGTCCTTTTCGCCCGACGGGGGCCTCGTACAGGTGGTCGCGACCGTGGCGGATGATGCCGTGCTGGTGAGCGTCGAGGATGAAGGGCCGGGCGTCCCCGAATCCGAGCGCGAGCATGTGTTCCGCCGGTTCCATTCGGTGCGGCCCGAAGGCGAGGCGTTCGGCAAGCATTCCGGGCTCGGCCTCGCCATCGCGCGATCGATCATCGAGGGGCATCAGGGCCAGATCCGCATCGCCGACCGCGAGGACGCGCAGCGCGGCGCCTGCTTCATCATGACGTTGCCGATGGCCGTCGCGCGCGATCCGGGGATCGCGTCGGAATAGGCACGAAAAATGGGCACCGGATGCGGGAGAGCGCGTTGGTGTTCCGATGCCGCGCTCATTTTAATGCCCTGAACCCCATCTGCCAGTGCTGGTGCGAAAGCGAACATGCTTGATTCCGAATGTGAAACGATTCATGCGACGACAGTGGCGATTGCGGATCGCGCCGTGATGATCATGGGTGCAAGCGGCGCGGGCAAATCGGACCTCGCGCTGCGGCTGATCGACCGGGGCGCGGCGTTGTTGGCGGACGATTATACGCAGGTGCGGGCGCGCGACGGGCAGTTGGTCGCGTCGGTGCCGGCGACGATCGCGGGCAAGATGGAGGTACGCGGCATCGGCATCATCACCCTGCCCCATATTGGCAACCGGCCGGTCGCGCTGATCGTCGATCTCGACGCGGCGGTCGAGCGTATGCCCGCGCCGGATGCGCGGCGGTGCGTGGCGGGGATCGAGGTGCCGGTGATGGCGCTGCGCGCGCAGGAGGCGTCGGCGCCGATCAAGGTCGAACTCGCGCTGAAAACCATGGCGCGATGAGCCGGCCGAAAACGATCCTGCTGCTGTCGGGCATGGCGGGCGCGGGTAAGACGACCGCGCTCAAGACCCTGGAGGATATCGGCTGGGAGGTCGTGGACAACCTGCCGCTCGTCCTGCTCGACCGGCTGCTCGACACGCCGCTGGCGGCTGGTCATGCGCAGCAATATGACCGACCGCTGGCACTCGGCATCGATGCGCGCACGCGCGGTTTCGACGCGCACGCCATCGTCCAGCGCATCCGCGCGCTACGTGAGAGCAACGGTCTTGAGATCGAGACCCTGTTCCTCGACTGCGCGGGCACCGAGCTGGAGCGGCGCTTTGCCGAGACGCGGCATCGCCATCCGCTCGCCGCCGACCGGCCCGCCGCCGACGGCATCGCGCGCGAACGCGAGCTGGTCGAGCCGCTGCGCCGCTGGGCGAGCCAGGTCATCGACACGACGGGCCTGACCAGCAATGCGCTGCAACAGACGATCCGCGATCGGTTCTCGCGCCCGGACATGTCCGAGCCGATCCTGACGATCCTGTCCTTCGGCTTTTCGCGCGGGGTGCCGCGCAATGCCGACCTGATGTTCGACATGCGGTTCCTGCGCAATCCGCATTGGGAGGAGGATCTGCGGCCCGGCACCGGGCTCGACGCCAACGTCGCCGCCTATATCGCCGCCGATCCCGCCTATGACGAAGCGCTCACCAAGATCGAAGACCTGCTGCTCACGCTGCTGCCGCGCTATGCCGAGGCGGGCAAAGCCTATATCACCATCGCCTTTGGCTGCACCGGCGGGCGGCATCGCTCGGTGCATGTCGCGAGCCGTGTGGCGAAGCACTTGCAAGATGCGGGCTTTTCGCCCACCGTCTCGCACCGCAATATGGAAACGGCGCCCCAAGACGCCCTGGAGAAGCGCGGACCGGGAGGCCCGAAAGCACTATCATGAAGCAGATGGGCCGACGAAGAACATGATCGGATTGGTACTTGTCACCCACGGTTCGCTCGCGACCGAGTTCGTCGTGGCGATGGAGCATGTCGTGGGGCCGCAGCAACAGATCGAGACGATCTGCATCGGGCCGGAAGACGATATGGAGGTGCGCCGCGCTGACATCGCTGCGGCCGTCGCTCGGGTGAACGACGGGGCAGGCGTGATCCTGTTGACCGACCTGTTCGGCGGCACGCCGTCGAACCTGGCGATTTCGCTGCTGAAGGCCGGCGAGATCGAGGTGATCGCGGGCATCAACCTGCCCATGCTGATTCGGCTGGAAAGCGCGCGCAAGGTCATGGACGTGCGTGCGGCCGTCGCCGCTGCGCGCGAGGCCGGGCAGAAATATATCAGCGTGGCATCGGAACTGTTGGGCAGCACCATATGAGCGAAATCAGCCGGGAAGTGCGGATCGAGAACAAGCGCGGCTTGCATGCGCGCGCGAGCGCCAAGTTCGTGACCCTGGCGAGCAGCCTGCCCGCGCATATCAGCGTCAGTAAGGCCGGGTCCTCGCCGGTCGCGGGCACGTCGATCATGGGCCTGATGATGCTGGGCGCGGCGATGGGTGACAGCATCGTCATCAGCGCCAGCGGCACCGAGGCGCAGGGGGCGCTGGACAAGCTGGTTCGGCTGGTCGAGGACAAGTTCGGCGAAGACTGAAAAAGCGGGCGTTCAGACTTTATCAAGGGCC
>JBEVMZ010000210.1:0-6657 GCA_040508335.1 Sphingobium sp. | reverse complement strand
TTGTCCTGATTGACCCAAACCACCGGCACGCTCTCCCAACGCTGTTTAGATACCTAAATAGCCGCTCGGAGCTGCCTGTCAATCAACACTCAATGGAATGCGCAGACCCTCCTATTCATAGAGATGCCTTGTTTGCTTTTTGGGCTAGAGGTCGGATGGGCGAAGACCCGATACCATGGTCGGCGGTGCGCATAGAGGCCGGTATGGCCTGCTCAACTGTCATCATGGGGTCGGGGAGCGAAGGCCAGCACGCCATGGGTGGTTGGCGATGGCTGTGGTCGCGCTATGGAGTGCGACCGGGGACGGTGAAGGCTGTCCCTTGTGCCGAGCGCGGATTGGGTATCTCATTCGCACAGTAAGCCGCCGCGCGGGAGAAGGGGCGCGCTGACGCACCGGTCGAAGATGAGCAAAGCGGGGGCAGCGAATGCGCCGCCCCCGCTCTGGGATCAGACGCGTTCGATGATGATCGCGGGCGCCATGCCGCCAGCCGCGCACATGGTGACGAGGCCGCGCTTAAGATCACGACGTTCCAGTTCGTCGAGAACGGTGCCGATCAGGATCGCGCCGGTGGCGCCGATCGGGTGACCGAGCGCGATCGCGCCGCCATTGACGTTGACCTTTTCACGGTCGATGTCGAGGTCTCGAATGAACTTTTCCGCCACCACGGCGAACGCCTCGTTGATTTCCCAAAGGTCGATATCGTCCTTGGTAAGGCCGGCTTTTTCGAGCACTTTCCTGGCGGCGGGAACTGGAGCGTTCAGCATCAGCGTCGGATCATCGCCGATATTGGCGGTGGCAACGATGCGCGCGCGGGCCTTGAGGCCGTGTTTGGCGGCATAATCGGGCGAAGCCAAGAGGATCGCGCCCGCGCCGTCGACCACACCGGACGAATTGCCCGCATGATGGAAAAATTCCAGCTCCGTATCGGGGTAGCGGCGCTTGATCTCGCTGCGCGGCGTGTTGCCCTCCGCATCCAGTGGATAGTCCGCGATCTGCGTGAAGGAAGGCTTGAGCGCGGCAAGACCTTCGGCGGTGGTGCTGGGACGGGGGAATTCGTCCTTCTCCAACACGATGGTGCCGTCATAATCCACGACGGGAACGACGCTCTTATCGAAACGTCCTTCGGCCATCGCGACGGCTGCGCGCTGCTGACTGACGAGGCCCAGCCGGTCCAGATCCTCGCGGGTGATGCCTTCAATCGTCGCGATGGCGTCGGCGCACACGCCCTGATGCGCCTGCGGATGCAGTTCGCGCAGATGCGCGTTGCCACTGCCCATACCCATAGGAGTCAGGCCGGCGGCCGTCTCTTCCTGCGTCATCGTCCCAGTGAGCGACATCATTTCGGTGCCACCGGCGATGATGAGGTCTTCCATACCGGACATGATCTGCGCCGCGGCGAGACTGACAGCCGTGATGCCGCCGCCGCAGAAGCGGTCCAGCGTGACGCCGCTGACCTTGACGTCGAAACCCGCGTCGAGCGCGGCCATGCGACCCATGTCGCCGCCCTGCTTGCCCTTCTGTGTGCTGACCGACCAGATGACGTCGTCGATTTCCGCATCGTTCAGGCCATTGCGCTCCTTGAGCGCCTTGAGCACGGTCGAGGCGAGAAGCTGAGGATGCAGATGGGCAAGCGATCCCTTGCCGACCTTGCCGATACCACGGGGGGTACGGACTGCGTCGATGATAAGTGCTTCAGGCACGTAAATCTCCTTCAGGGGCCCCGGCACGAAGGTGAAACCGGGGGGTCTCAAGACATGGGGCACTTAGCTAGATAAGTAGAAATCGGAAACCGGAAAGTGAAGAGGGGCGGTGACGATTTTAGCGATCGACGCGGCGGTGCTGGGCTGCGTGCGCCACAGACGCCAAGACCTAGACCGCCCCCGACGGAGGCCTGGGCTTGCCGCACCGCGACCGACGCCCGGCTGGCCGCCTTCCGCAAGCGGGGCTAGGCCAACAGCAAGGTAGACAAGACCGCGACCCGCGCGGCGACTAGCCGCACGACCTTCTACGCGCATTTCCCGAGCAAGGCGGCGTTGATCGAATCGGTAATGTGCGCGGGCATCCCTTGTCGGCGGTCTGTCCGCCGTCCGAGAACAGGGGATGCAGAGCGTTGCGGAAGTTCCTTATGGCGGTTGACCGATCATCTACCCCATGCAACGTCGGACCGGACACGCGCCGTGCAACGCTGGTTCAACAGTCGGCGCGTGCCTTGGGCATTGAAGAAAGGGAGCAGGATGAGCGACAGGCTGCGACTTGACGGCCAGACCGCGATCGTGACGGGCGGCGGCGGCGGGATCGGCCGCGCGATCGCCATCGGTCTGGCGCAGGCGGGCGCCAATGTGGTGATCGGCGATATCGTCCCCGAGCGCTGCGAGGAAACAGCCGAGCGCGTACGCGAAGCCGGCGCGCAGGCGCTGCCCTACCCCCTCGACGTCATGGACGGCGACGCATGCCGCGCGATGATAGCGGCGGCCGACACGATGTTCGGCCGCGTCGACATCCTTGTGAACAATGCCGGCGGCGTCTCCTCGCGTCCCTTCCTGGAACAGAGCGAGCGCAGCTGGCAGCGGCATATCGACATCAATCTCATGAGCATGCTCCGCTGCACCCATGCCGCCGCGCCGCTGATGATCCGGGGAGGCAAGGGCGGCTCCATCATCAACGTTGCCAGCATCGAAGGGACGCGCGCCGCCCCGACCTATGCCGTCTACGCCGCGTGCAAAGCAGGCATGATCAGCTTTACCAAGACGATGGCGCTGGAATTGTCGCAGCATGAGATCCGCGTCAACTGCATCGCGCCCGACCATACGGCCACGCCCGGCAACAACGGCAACCGCACCGGTCCGGTCGACCCGTCGAGCTGGCCCGAACGTCCCGAATCGGTCGAAACGGCCTGGCGCCAGCTCATCCCGCTTCAGCGCGAGGGCATCGACACCGAATGCGGCGACGCGGCCGTGTTCCTGGCGTCGCAAATGGCCTCCTACATCACCGGCGCCACGCTGCATGTCGATGGCGGCACCTTTGCGTCGAACGGCTGGATGCGCGACGCGGACGGCAACTGGACGCTGAACCAGGGGCTGGTCATGACAGCGACGAAGAAGCCGGACTGAACGGCCACAGCAGGAGAGCGACCATGTCCGACCTAGCCGACCGGGAAGCAATCCACACCCTGATGGCGCGCTATAATATCGAGGGCGACCGAGGGAATATCGAGGGCCTGGCCTCGGTCTTCGCGGATGACGGCGTGCTGGAATTTGGCGGCGCGGCGACGACCGGCCGCGCGGCGATCATCGAACGACTGAGCGGCGGTCGCGGCCCACGCAACCCGGCGCTGACGGTGGTGCGCCATCATCTGACCACGTCGCTGATCGAGATCGACGGCGACGGCGCGACCGGGCGCACCTATCTGATCGTCATGACCGACATCGGCCCGGATCATCATGGGGTCTATGTCGACCGCTTCCGCCGCACCGCCGACGGCTGGCGCATCGCCCATCGGCAGGTGCGCATCGACTGGCAGTCGCCCCAGTCGCTCTTTCCTCCTTCGCCCGTGCGCGGCCGGCCGGCGGGCTGACCCGCCGGGGCCTGCGCCCTCTTCAGCGGCCGGTGAATTTGGGGGCGCGCTTGGCCTTGATGGCCTCCAGCCCTTCGCCATGGTCGTCGCTGCCGAGCAGGATTGCCTGGTTGAGCACGTTGGTCGACCATTCCGCCTCCATCGAGGTTTCAAGGCCACGGTGCAGCGCCAGCTTGATCGCGGCATAAGCCTGCGGCGCCGTTTCCGACAATTCGACCGCCAGTTCCAGCGCGCGGGCCTCCAGTTCGTCAAGCGGCACGGTTTCCGACACGAGGCCGATCGCCAGCGCCTCGTCGGCTTTCACGCGCGTCGCCCGCAGCACCATCTGCGATGCGCGCCCCAGACCGATAAGGCGCGGCAGCAGGAATGTGCCGCCGAGCGGCGGCATGATGCCGAGCTTGATCCAGCTTTCCTGGAAAAAGGCGTTGTCGGACGCCACCCGAAAGTCGCAGGCGAGCGCGAGTTCGCAGCCGACCGTCACCGCCGCGCCAACCACCGCCGCGACCGTGGGCTTGGGGCAATGATAGATGCGCCGCGCCGCGCCCTGGAAATGGGAATAGATCTGCGTCTTCACGTCGGTCGGCGACATGGCGCGCAGGGCGTCGAGAAAGGCGAAGTCGGCGCCCGCCGAGAAATTTTTGCCCTCCGCACGCAGCAGCACGACCTTCGCCGCATCGTCGGCGATCAATATGTCCATCCCCGCGCAGATTTCGGCAAGTGTCTGGGGCCTGACCGTATTGCCCTTTTCCGGGCGATTGATGGTCAGCGTGCCAATGCCGTTCTCGACCGAAACGAGGATATCTTCAAATTGGGACAAGGCTCTTCCTTCTGTTGGACAATTCAGGCGGCCACCGGATGAGACGCTTGCTGCTCCCGCACCAGCCGTTCCAGCAGGGCGATCAGAGGCATGACACTCTCCTTGGTTCCGTGCTGATTTTTCAGCTGCATGGCTATCATGCCGTGATGCGTCGCCCATGGAAAGGGGCTGGGAATGATAGTCAACCAGGTTGACCATCTTGCCACCCCTAGGCACTATTGGAGCAAGGAAAAATGGAGAGTTTTGTGAGCAAGATTGTCAGGATCGGCGGCGCCTGCGCCTTTTACGGCGATTCCTCGGTCGCGCCCGCCCAACTGCTGGAGGCGGGCGTCGACTATCTGATCCTCGACTATCTGGCCGAAGCGACGATGTCGGTGCTGGGCGCGATGCGCAAAAAGCGCGACACATTGGGATATGCCCATGATTTCACCGAATGGGTGTGGAAGGACAATTTGGAGGCGCTCAAGCGGAGCGGCACGCGGATCGTCACCAATGCCGGCGGCGTCAATCCGCAAGCCTGCGCAGCGCGGATGCGCAAGATCGCGACCGAAGCGGGACTCGATTTCCACATTGCGGTGGTCGAGGGCGACGACCTCATCGGCCGGCTGGACGAACTGGAGGCGGAATGCGCGGGCGAGATGTTCACGGGGATCCCTTTCCCGCCCAAGGAAGCGATCGTCACCGCCAACGCCTATCTCGGCGCGACGCCGATCGCGCGCGCGCTGGCGCTGGGCGCGGACATGGTCATCACCGGCCGGGTCGTGGATTCAGCGCTGACCCTGGGGCCGCTGATCCATGAATTCGGCTGGACGCCGCAGGACTATGATCAACTATGCGCCGGGTCGCTGGCGGGCCATGTCGTGGAATGCGGCGCGCAGGGGTCGGGCGGCCTGTTCACCGATTGGGAGGGTGTGCCGGACTGGGCGCATATCGGCTATCCTATCGTCGAGTGCGAGGCGGACGGCGCCTTCACCGTGACCAAACCCGACGGGACCGGCGGGTTGGTCAGCCCGGCAGTCGTCGCCGAACAGATTCTTTACGAAGTCGGCGATCCGCAAGCCTATATGCTGCCCGACGTGGTGTGTGACTTCACGCGCCTCAAGCTGGAGCAGACCGGCGCGCATCGCGTGCGTGTGACCGGAGCGGTCGGCTATGCGCCGAGCGGGCTTTACAAGGTTTCGATCACTCACAAGGACGGCGACCGCTGTATCGCTTTCATGCCCGTCGTCGGGCGCGAGGCTGCGCGCAAGGCGCAGCGGCAGGGCGAAGCGGTGCTGACCCGCGTGGAGGAAATGCTGCGCGCCCGCAACCTCGCCCCGTTCCGCGCCAAGCGCATCGAAATCATCGGCGCGGAGGCAAGCTACGGTGCAAACGCCCGTGCTGGCGACACGCGCGAAGTGGTGTGCAAGGTCGCGGTCGAGCATGACGATCCCAAGGCATTCGACCTGTTCCTGCGCGAGTTCGATTCGCCCACCACGTCGATGGCGGTCGGCACGACCGGCTGGTTCGGCGGACGCGGACAGGTAACGCCGGTCATGCGCGTCTTTTCCACCACGATAGAGCGCGAGGCGGTGCCCGCGCGGATCACGCTGAACGACCGGGAGGAAACCGTCGCCGCGCCGCCGCCGCCGCAGCGCTTCGAACTAGCGAGCGTTCACCGTCCTGCCCCCGGGGAGGAAGCAGTGGCGGAAGGCGCAACGCGCAGCGTGCCGCTGATCGATTTGGCCTGGGCGCGGTCGGGGGACAAGGGCGACGCCTTCAACATCGGCGTCATTGCGCGCAGGCCCGACTATCTGCCCTATATCCGAGCCGCGTTGAAAGAAGAGGCGCTGCTCGATTTCTTCGCGCATGAGTTCGAGGGCGGACGCAACCCCGCCGTTCGGCGCTATGAAGTGCCCGGACTCGACGCCCTCAACTTCCATTTCCTCGATTCACTCGGCGGCGGCCAATTCGCCAGCCTCCGGCTCGACCCGCTGGCCAAGGGCAAGGCGCAACAGCTGCTCGATTTCGCCGTGACGGTGCCCGCCGACCTGCGATAGGCGTCAGGGGTGACGGGACGCCGTCACCAGCCCGCCGTCGATGCGCAGGCCGCCGCTGGTGAAGAGAGCAAGAGGTCCGTCGGTCAAATCATGTTTCCCGCATTACACGCAGAAAGAGCGTATCGAAGCCCGAGCGACCAGCGGATCGGATTTATAGGCGGAAGCACAATGCACGCGCGCGTCGATCGAGCAGGACAGCAGCTGATCAAAAGGACGGGCGGGCATGT
>JBEVMZ010000146.1:0-5209 GCA_040508335.1 Sphingobium sp. | reverse complement strand
AAGCCGGGGCCATAGCGGCAGATCATCTGCTGGAGTTCGAACCCCACCCAATAGCGGTCTGTTTCCGGGTCATGCGTCATCGCCTCGGAATCGCGATAGCGCCAGTCGTCGCCGCGCTCCCCTTCGCGCAAGGGCAAAGGCGCGATGAACGAGCGGCGGCTCGGCATCCCCTTACCGACATGAAAGCCCATCAACACGCCGGAATCGTTAAGCGCCAGCACTTGTCCCGGCGGCGTCACGAGCAGTGCTGAAATGCCGCCGAAGCCCGGATGCACACTGGTGAGCGCCCATGCGCCGCGAAAGGACAGGGCGCCGACCATCTTTACGTCCGGATCGTCGGATAGCGGCAGGGGGTGGGGGGTCACCAGCAGTGGCCCCGGCCTTATATGGATCGGCTTGCCCGGCGGCGGCGCGGGCAGCAGCAATATGGCGAGCAGCAGGAGCGTCACTATGCGGATCATCGCCCATCCGTATAGAGGCCGCGCCCGCCAGCAGGGAGCGGAAAGCACGCGAACAAAGTGCCTGCATCGATTTTTCGACGGGCGCGTTGATGAACCGTGGCTGTCACCGTCATTCAGCCAGGTTTCAACGCGGGGGGCGCATAAGAAGGACAGTCAGGGACGAATCGGCGATATGATGCCGAACCGTCCGGTCAAAAGGAGCAAGCCCGTGAAGACCAAATTTCTCATCAATCTGGGTGCGGCGCTGGCCATGGGCGCTGCTTCCCTCGCTGTAACCACCGCGCCTGCCAGCGCGCAGGGCTGGGGCCGCTATGACCGCGGCGACTATTATCGCGGTGACCGTGGGTATCGCGGCTATCGCGGTGACTATTATCGCGGCGACCGTGGGTATCGCGGGGATCGCGGCTATTATCGGGGCAATCGCGGCTATCGCGGTCGCTGCCGTGACAATGGCACCGGCGGCACGATCATCGGCGCGATCGCCGGCGGCCTGCTCGGTAACGAGATCGGCAAGGGCAGCGGGCGCTATGGCCGCCGTGGCGACGGCACCACGGGTGCTATCGTGGGCGCGGGCGTAGGTGCGCTGGCCGGTCGGGCGATCGACCGCAACTGCTGATTGCAACAGACAATGGAAAAAAGGCCGCTCCATGCCGGGGCGGCCTTTTTTATGGGGTTGCGACATTGGCCGGGGCGATCCGCCCCCGGTCGGCGCGTGCTGCGGCCATGGCGGCGGGATTGAGCCCGGCTTCGCCCGTGCGCGTCTGATCGGCACGCGCATCCAGCATCGCCGCCGCTTCGTTCAGCGCGCGTGCCTCGCTGGCGCTGACGCCGCCCACACCCTCGTCCGATCCCGACCCGCAGGCCGCGAGCAGGGCGCAAGGAAGCCCCGGCCACCATCGAACACCGATCATCGCGAACATCCTCCTATACAAAAGAAAAGGGCCGCTCCGTTGCCGGGCGGCCCTTATCGCACCTGTCCACGAAGGACAGCGTGATTACATCGCGTTCGACGCGCTGTTCACGGCGGCGTTGGCAGCGACATTGGCGGCAGCGTTTGCTTCGCTGGCATTGTCGGCAGCGTTGATCGCGGCGTTGACGGCGTTGTCGGCGGCGTTCGAAGCGTCTTCAGCGGCATTCACCGAGTTGTTGGCGGCGTTTTCAGCGCCGCCCGAGCAGGCAGCCAGGCCGAGCGAAGCGGCGAGAACGAGCGAAAGAGCGATAGACTTGGTCATGGAGAACCCCTCTCAGAGAATAAATGCGTGCAGACCAGTCCCGGAGAAAAGCTCACCCCCTGTCACGTCTGCGGGCCGATTCGTACTGCGCCTTGCAGTGCAAGGCAACCCATACATGCGGCGGACCGAAAGCCTGAGCTCGTGCGTACCGCGATGCGGTATGCTGCTTGACGCATATAAAGATTTCTTTATATGCGTGTATCCATGACTTCATCGCTGGATATTTTTCGCGCTCTTGGCGATCCGACCCGGCTGCGGATCGTCCATCTGCTGCGCGCGATGGAGCTTGCGGTGGGCGAGATCGCGCAGGTCGTGGGGCAGAGCCAGCCGCGCGTGTCGCGCCATGTCCGCATCCTGGTGGAAGCCGGGCTGATCGAGAGGCGCAAGGAGGGCAATTGGGTGTTCCTGCGTCTTGGCCGGGACATATCCGTTCAGCCGTTTTTGACTTTGTTCGACCGGATCGAAGCGTCGGAAGAAGAGGCGTTGTGGCGGCGCGCCGACCTTGCCCGGCTGGCGGCCGTGCGCGCCGACCGCGCCAAGGCGGCGGAGGCCTATTTCGCCGAGCATGCCGATGAATGGGACGCGATCCGGTCGCTGCATGTCGCCGAAGGGGAAGTGGAAGCGCTGATGACCGCGCTGCTGGACAGCCAGCCGCTCGGTCACCTGCTCGACATCGGTACGGGCACGGGGCGGATGATCCAGCTGTTCGGGCCGGATGCAGCCCAGGTTACCGCGCTCGACCGCAGCCCCGACATGCTTCGTCTCGCCCGCGCGCGTTTGCCGGACGATGCGGGTGATCGCTACGCGCTGCTGCTCGGCGATTTCGCGGCCCTGCCGCTGGAGGACGGGCGGGTCGATACGGTCGTGCTGCATCAGGTGCTGCACTATGCGCAGGCGCCCGAACTGGTAATCGCGGAGGCCGCGCGCGTGCTGGCGGCGGACGGCCGCGTCCTCATCGCCGATTTCGCCGCGCATGAGATGGAAGAATTGCGCACCCGCGACCAGCATGCGCGCCTTGGCTTTTCCGATGAGCAGATCGGTTTCTGGTTCGCGCAGGCGGGCCTCGATCTGGAGCGGGTCGAAAGCCTGCCCGGACGCGATCTTACCGTGACCTTATGGCTAGGGCGTCGCCGTGGCGCGCGCATGCTGCCCCTTGAAGGACGAATTTCAGCATGACGACGCCCAGTTCCGCGCCCGACGACATCGTGCCCGGTGCGCCCTTGTTTGCCGACCTGGCGGGCGACCTTAATGTCAGCTTCGAATTTTTTCCGCCCAAGACGGAAAAGATGGAGGCGCAACTCTGGTCGGCGATCGAGACATTGGCGCCCCTCAAGCCCAAATTCGTGTCCGTCACCTATGGCGCGGGCGGCACGACGCGCGAGCGCACGCATAACACGGTGGCCCGGATCGCGCGGGAAACCCCGCTTGCCGCCGCCGCGCATCTGACCTGCGTCGCGGCGAGCAAGGCGGAGATCGACGCGGTTTCCGACGCCTATTGGGAGGCAGGTGTTCGCCACATCGTCGCGCTGCGCGGCGATCCGCCGGAAGCCGGCGCGGCGTTCGAGCCACACCCGGATGGCTATCAGGGCGCGGCCGAGCTGGTCGAGGGGCTGCTCAAGCGCCATCCGTTCGAGATTTCGGTCGCCGCTTACCCAGAAACGCACCCCGAGGCGGTCAGCGCGCAGAGCGACATCGATAATTTGAAGCGCAAGATCGACGCGGGCGCGACGCGGGCAATCACCCAATTCTTCTTCACGCCCGACGCCTTCTTCCGCTTCCGTGATACGGTGGCGGCGGCGGGGATCGATGCGGACATCATTCCGGGCATCATGCCGGTCAGCAATTTCGCTGCCGTTCAGCGCATGTCGGCGATGTGCAATACGCAGGTGCCCGACTGGATGGGCCGGCTGTTCGAAGGGCTGGACGATCGCCCCGCCGCGCGCCAGCTGGTGTCGGCGACGCTGGCGGCGGAGCTTTGCCGCAATCTCTATGCCGGCGGCGTGCGCGACTTTCATTTCTACACGCTCAACCGCGCTGAACTGAGCTATGCGATCTGCCATCTGCTGGGCCTGCGGGCGCCGAGCGAACAAGGGGCTTAAGCGCCATGACGGCTGAACAAAAATTCCGCGCTCTGGCGGCGGAAAAGATCCTGATCTTCGACGGCGGCTATGGCACGTCGATCCAGAAACATGGGCTGACCGAGGCCGATTATCGCGGCACGCTCGACCTGGCGAAGGACCAGAAGGGCAATAACGACCTGCTCTGCCTGACCCGGCCCGACATCGTCGAGGGTATCCACGCCGCCTATCTCGATGCGGGCGCGGACATGATCGAGACGAACACGTTCAGCTCGACCAAGATCGCGATGGCCGATTATGGCTGCGAACATCTGGTATGGGACATCAATATCGCCGCCGCCAAACTCGCGCGCAGCGCCTGCGAGGCGGCGACCGTGCGCGACGGGCGACCGCGCTTCGTCGCCGGGTCGATCGGTCCGACGAACAAAACGCTTTCCATTTCGCCAGACGTCAATGACCCCGCTTATCGCGAAGTCGATTATGATACGCTCAAAGCCGATTATCGCGAGCAGTGCGAGGCGCTGATCGCAGGCGGCGTCGATTTCCTGCTGGTCGAAACCTGCTTCGACACGCTGAACGCCAAGGCGGCGGGCATGGCCGCGCGCGAGGCGGAGGCGGCGGCGGGTCGATCGGTGCCGCTGATGCTGTCCTTCACCATCACCGACATGTCGGGGCGCAATCTGTCGGGCCATACGATCAACGCCTTCTGGTATTCGCTGCGGCATTTGAAGCCGCTGACGATCGGCGTGAACTGCGCGTTTGGGGCTGACTTGCTGCGGCCCTATCTCAGCGAACTGTCGAAGAATGCCGATACGCTGATCCTTGCCTATCCCAATGCCGGCCTGCCCAACGAACTGGGCGAGTATGACGAGCTGCCCGAAACCACCGCGAAGCTGATCCGCGACTGGGTGGACGAGGGGTTGGTCAACATGGTCGGCGGATGCTGCGGCACGACGCCCGCGCATATCGGCGCGGTGGCGAAGGCGCTTGCGGGGCATAAGCCGCGTGTGGTGCCGGAACTGCCGGTGGTGACAAGGCTCGCGGGCCTCGAACCGATGCACATCGCCGCATAATTTTTACGTCATCCCAGCGAAGGCTGGGATCTCGTGCCTCAAACCGGGAGACCCCAGCCTTCGCTGGGGTGACGAGCTAGAATGACCAAGACCTCCACCGCCACCTTCGTAAATATCGGCGAGCGTACTAACGTCACCGGCTCGGCCAAATTCAAGAAGCTCATCATGGCCGGCGATTATGCCGCCGCGATCGATATCGCGCGCGAGCAGGTGGAGAATGGCGCGCAGATAGTCGACGTCAACATGGACGAGGGGCTGCTCGACGCGGTCGAGGCGATGACGACCTTCCTCAAACTCATGACCTCGGAGCCGGACATCAGCCGCGTGCCGGTGATGATCGACAGCTCCAAATGGGAGGTGATCGA
>JBEVMZ010000020.1:0-6787 GCA_040508335.1 Sphingobium sp. | reverse complement strand
CAACCGCGAGAAGATGGTCGTCGCCTCCTATCTGACAGGCAGTACGGAAAGGGCACGCGTCGCCGACATCATGACCGTGCGCGACACCGCGCCGCACATGGCGTCGGCCTTTGCCGAGCATGCCCGCGCCTTCGTGGAGGTACAGAATGGCTGCGATCATCGCTGCACCTTCTGCGTCATCCCCTATGGCAGGGGAAACAGCCGCTCGGTGCCCGCCGGCGCCGTTGTCGACAAGGCCAAGGCGCTCGTCGATGCCGGCTATCGCGAGATCGTACTGACCGGCGTCGACGTCGCCAGCTATGGTCCCGACCTGCCGGGCGCGCCGACGCTGGGCAGTCTGGTCGAGCGGCTGCTGACCCACGTCCCAGACCTTCCTCGCCTGCGCCTCTCCTCGATCGACAGCGTCGAAATGGACGAGCGCCTGTTCGACCTGCTCGCGCATGAGCCGCGGATGATGCCACAAGTCCATCTGTCGCTTCAGTCGGGCGACGACATGATCCTCAAGCGCATGAAGCGCCGCCACGCTCGCGCCGACGCCATCGACATCGTCGCACGGCTCAAGACGGCACGGCCCGACATCAGCATCGGGGCCGACATCATCGCGGGCTTCCCGACGGAAGACGACGCCATGTTCGAGAACAGCCTGGCGCTGGTCGCTCAATGCGACATCGTTCACGGGCACATCTTTCCATATTCGCCGCGCGCCGGAACGCCGGCCGCGCGCATGCCACAGGTCGAGCGCGGCGCGATCAAAGCTCGCGCGGCTCGCCTCCGCGACGCCTGCGCCGACCGGCGGACGCGCTGGCTGGAGGGGTTGGTCGGCTCGACCCAGTCGGTGCTGGTCGAGCGCAGCGGCATGCAGGGCCATGCCGAAAATTTCGCGCCCGTCCGGTTCCTGACACCCCGTCCGCCCGGCGCGATCGTGGCCGCAGCCATCACGGGCCTTGAGAAGGGCGCGCTGATCGCGCAAGAGGCGGCATGACAGGGACTTCTCCTCTTTTCCCGGCGGTTGACCATCATGGCTGAAACATCCTGGCGCGATCGCCTGTTCGGGGGGCTGAGGCGCACCTCCGACAAGCTGGGCGACAACCTCACCGGCCTCTTCACCAAGGCGGCGCTCGACGAACAGACGCTGGACGAGATCGAAGAAGCGCTCATTCTGAGCGACCTTGGCCCCGCCATGGCGGTCCGGGTGCGTGAGCGGCTGGCCGAGGGGCGCTTCAATCGTGAGCTCACCGAAGAATATCTGCGCGAAATCATCGCCGAGGAAATCGAAAAGGTGCTGGCCCCCGTTGCCCGCCCGCTCGAGATCGAGGCGTTCCCCCGACCGCAAGTGATCCTCGTCATCGGCGTAAACGGGTCGGGTAAGACGACCACCATCGCCAAACTCGCCAACCTTTTCCTGGAGCAGGATTATGGCGTGATGCTGGCGGCGGGCGATACGTTTCGTGCGGCAGCGATCGGGCAGCTCAAGGTCTGGGCCGACCGCCTGGGCATTCCCATCGTTGCCGGGCAGGAAGGCGGCGATGCGGCCGGCGTGGTGTTCGATGCAGTCAAGCAGGCGACCGCGACCGGCATCGACGTGCTGATCGTCGACACCGCCGGGCGCCTTCAGAACAAGACCGAGTTGATGGACGAGCTGGCAAAGGTGCGTCGCGTCCTTGGCCGTTTGAACCCGGCCGCGCCGCATGACGTTGTCCTGGTGCTGGACGCCACCACGGGACAGAATGCGTTGAACCAGATCGAAGTGTTCAAAGAAGTCGCGCAGGTGACGGGCCTTGTCATGACCAAGCTCGACGGAACGGCGCGCGGCGGCGTCCTGGTGGCGGCGGCAGAGAAATATCGCCTGCCCATTCACGCGATCGGCATCGGCGAAAAGATCGAGGATCTTCGCCCGTTCGACCCGTCGGACATGGCAAAGGCGATCGCGGGAACGGCCTATGCGCGCTAATACGCCCTTCTTCATCCCGGCGGCGGCCAAAATCTCTTGCCCTCACGACGCGACCACGCCTCTTGCGATGCCGGCCCTTGCTGGAATGACGGAATGAATATGGCCAACAGCGTTTCCTCCAAGCCAGCCCATGGCGGCAACCTCAGCCTCGCGCTGGACTTCGGGCCGCTGCTCGTATTTTTCTTAAGTTATAAAGGTGCGGGATGGCTGTGGGGCGCCGACAACCCCATCACTGCCATGACGTTCAGCACCGGCGCCTTCATGGTCGCCATCGTCATCGCGGTCATCGTGTCGCGGGTGAAGCTCGGGCGGGTATCGCCGATGCTGTGGCTGTCGGCGCTGCTGATCCTGTTCTTCGGCGGGCTTACTATCTATTTTCATGACCAGCGCTTCATCCAGCTCAAACCGACGATCATCTACAGCTTCTTCGCGCTCATGCTCTTTGGGGGTCTCGCGCGGGGCAAGCCGCTTCTCAAATATTTGCTCCAGGCCGCCTATGATGGCCTCACCGACACGGGCTGGAAGAAATTGTCTTTGAACTGGGCATTCTTCTTCGTCTTCATGGCGCTGCTCAACGAAGCCATGCGGATGTCCCTAAGCTTCGACACATGGCTGGCGGTCAAGGTTTGGGGCGTGACCATCCTGTCAGTCGTCTTCGCCGCTGCCAATATCCCGATGCTGATGCGCCATGGCCTCGTGCTGGGCGATGCATCCACCGCCGAGGAAGCCGCAGAGACGACGCCGCCGCAAGGATAAGCGCCGACTTCTGCAATCGTTTCGCAATAGGCACATAGTGGTTTGCAACGCGTTGGGCAGCGCATATGGAACCCTCGCTGGCTTCATGCTGGCCTGAAATCTTGGGGTATCCATGCCACCGCGCGTCATCGCGGCGCGCAGGTCCGATCATGACAAGCGAGGAGTTTCGCAATGGCCTTTTTCCTGCCCGATCTGCCCTATGCCAAGGACGCGTTCAGCGACGTCCTGTCGGCCGAAACCTTCGACTATCACCACGGCAAGCATCATAATGCCTATGTGACCAAGGCGAACGAACTGATCGCCGCCGACGCCTCCTATCAGGGCAAGTCGCTGGTCGAGGTGATCAAGAGCAGCAAGGGCGTGCTGTTCAACCAGGTCGGCCAGATCTGGAACCATAATTTCTATTGGCTCTCGCTCAGCCCGCAGAAAACCGAGCCCAAGGGCGAACTGCTCAGCCTCATCAACGAAGGCTTCGGTTCGGTCGATGCGCTGATCGAAAAGCTGAAGGCGGAGGCCGTCGGCCATTTCGCCAGCGGCTGGGCCGCACTGGTGCTGAAAGATGGCAAGCTCGCCGTCACCTCCTATCATGATGCCGACACCCCGGTCGCGCATGACGACGCGCCGCTGCTGATCCTCGATGTATGGGAACATGCCTATTATATCGATTATCGCAATGCGCGCCCCAACTATGCCGAAAAGGTTCTGAAGGAAGCAATCAACTGGGATTTCGCGGCGCAGAATCTCGACGGCGAAGGTGCCAGCCGCGCCGATCAGCCGGGCTGAACGCCAGCATCCTGACCCGTGAAAAAGGCCCGCCGGTTATAGCGACCGGCAGGCCTTTTGCTTAACCTCGCGTTTGGCGATCAGGCCGCTTCGAGCTGCGCTACGAAAAGGTCGGTCGCGCGCTGGAGTTCCTGCGCGGTATGCAGCAGGCCGCTCGATGCGCTCGACACGCGCTCCGACAGGCTTTCGGTACTGCGCGCGACGTCGGCCACGCTTTCCATCTGCCGCACCATGACCGTGGCGTCGCGTGCGGTGTCGCGCGCGGTCTGCCCGATGGCAGCGGTCGTGTCCCGCTGGTCGGCGACTGCGCGCTGAATCGAATCGGCCGCCTGCGCCAGTTGCTCGACCGCGTTGACGACTTCGCCGAGCGCCTCTTGCGCATCGCCCGCGCCTTGTTGCGCCACGGTGGCGAGCGCCTGAATTTCGCCCGTGGCGCTACTGGTCTGGCTGGCAAGCTGCTTCACCTCGCCCGCGACGATGGCAAAGCCGCGCCCAACCTCACCGGCGCGGGCCGCCTCTATCGTCGCATTGAGCGCAAGCAGGTTGGTCCGTGCGGCGATGCCGGTGATCGTATCTGCAAAGCCGGTGATCGAGGCCGTCCGCCCCTCCAGCATCTGCATCGCCTGCTGCCCCGCATTCGACATGCGCTGCGCCTCGCCGCCCAGTTCGGCCTGCTGATGCGCCGCCGCAGCGATCGACGCGATCGACTGGATCAGATGCTCGATCCGGCCAGCGAGCAAGGCGGCCCTTGCCGAGGATTGCTCCGCTGCCGCAACCGTATCGCCGGTGCCGACGCTTGCGCGCCGGGCGAGATCATTGAGAGAGCGGGCGGATTCCTCCAGCTCGGCGGTCGCCCCGCTCACGGCCTGGACCACAGCGGCGACCGATGCGCGAAAACTTGAGACGATGCTTGCCGTCTCGGCCCGGCGCTGCAGGTTCGATCGGGTGCGCTCATCCTCCTGCGCCCGGCGCAACATCGCCTCGCGCGCGTCGGATTCGCGCTGGATCGTCATCGCGACTTCCGCCGCCGTCCGTCCGGCATGCGCCTGCTCGGCAAGCAGGGTGGACTGAACGACATGCGCATCCTGCACCATCAGCAGAGCGCGCAGTCGCAAGGTAAGATAGCAGAGCACCGCAGTCTGAAGCGTGACCGCCACCGCATGAAGGATCACCCGCCCGAGATTATGCTCGCCGGCAAATACCCAGGCCGGAAACAGATAGTTGAGCAGCAGATGATGAAGCGCGGTCAGCACCGCCGCCAGCACGATCGGCCGCCAGTCGTAGAGCACGGTCAGGCCCGCCAGCGCCACGAAGAAGAACATATGCCCGTCCATCTGCCAGTCATGGCCTTCGAACTGGAACAGGCTGATCGCCGGCTGGATCGCGGCGAGCGAACCTATGGCCATGCGGGTATCGAGATCGGTGCGATGGCGCAGCACCATGATCGTGGGCAGAATATTGGCTGCGACCGACAGCATGGTGGCGGCCATCGACCCCGCATTGCCGACCATCAGCCCGGCAACGGCATTGGCGATGGTCCACAGCCAGCTCGACAACAGCAGGATGCGCAGCCCCGTGAGCCGCATCCGGTCCAACCCGTTGATCGCGCTCACGCCTTGGCTCCCTCGATGTCGCCGCATCCGCCGCGCGGCGCGCGCAGCGGCAGGATGCCATGGGCGAGAAGCGCAACGGCCAGGTCGTCGCGCGCGCCTTCCACGATCATCGATCCATTGAACGGGCCGCGTTCGACGAGACGGGCGCCATGGCGCGTCGCGATGGGAATCAGTGCCTCCTTGGCATCCTGATTGGTCGGCATGAGCAGGACGCGCCCCTGTACGGGCGGCGCGACACCGATCGCGGCAAGGCAGGCCAGCGGCAAGACCGCCTGGCCCACGCCTACCATGATCCGCGATACGAGGAGGGAGCGAGGCATTCGCTCCGATTAGGAGATATTGGTAATCATCTTGTTAAAGATACTCGGCAGACGGAGACCCTAGCGAAAGCAGCGCCGCCAGTTCGTCCAGGTCCGCGCCGGGTCGCACGAGCAACCAGTCGCGGCTGCGCGCGCCGTCGATTACCGTTACGGCATCCTTGGGACAGACGCCCAGACAGCCGACCTCGACGATCCCCGCAGCCGCCTTGCGCCCCTTCTTGAGCGACAGATGCCGGCGCAGCGCCTTGTCCAGCCGTTGATCGCCATCCGGCCCGAAGCCGCCACCAAGCTTTTTGGAGCATTTGCGGCAGACCAGAACGGCATGATCCCAGTTGGAACTGATTCGCGCCTTCATGCGGCGCTTCCGCGCGGTTTCCACGTCCGCCGTTCCTCGGCCGCGCGCAGTACCTCATAGGCCGCCTGGATCGTCTGGAACCGCACCGCCGCCTGCGCATCGCCCGGCCGGATATCGGGATGATATTCCTTCGCCAGCCGCCGCCAGCTTGCCTTTACCGCATCGAAATCGGCATCGTCTTCCAGTTCCAGCGCGGCCAGGGCATGCAGTTCGTCGCGTGACCGGCTGCCGTCGCCCGGCCCGCCCCAGCCATGATAGGCGCTGGACTGAAAGCCGCTGGCGTCGCGCCTTTCGTTCTTCGCCCGCTGGGCGCGCTCTTCCTCATCCAGCCCCTGAAAATAGTCCCAGTTGCGATTATATTCGCCTGCATGTTCGGCGCAGAAATACCAGCGCTCCGGACTGTTGGGGGATTTGGGCGCGGGACAGTTGCCGGGCTGATCACAACCATGGCGGTCGCACATGCGCACCCGCTCCGCCTCGCGCGCGGAGCCATAGCTGCGCCAGCGGGGAAACCCCCAGTCGTTGGATCGGCCATTTCGTGACATCGGCCCAAATTAGGGGAGCCAAGGCCGCAAAGCCAGCCTTGCCTTTCAAGAAAAAGCCAGAGGGCCTGTAAGCCGGGTTCTGTCCCTTCCGCGAACGGAAATGGGCGACCATTCCTCTAGGGGACGGATTGCGCCGTCCCTCAAGCAACCAACCCGGGCGGTCTCGGCCGAAACATGCCTAGCGGGTTTTCAAGGCCCGCACGCCGCCCCTATTCGGTCTTGCTCCCGGTGGGGTTTACCGTGCCGCCACCCGTTACCGGGGACGCGGTGCGCTCTTACCGCACCCTTTCACCTTCACGCGGCCGAAGCCCTAATGCCTTGTAAGCAAAACGCGACCTGCTCTCTGTTGCACTGTCCCTTGGATCACTCCAGCCGGCCATTAACCGGCACCGTCATTTCGTGGAGCCCGGACTTTCCTCGCCGTGGAAGTTACCCGCCACGCCGCGGCCGCCCAGCCCTCTGGC
>JBEVMZ010000159.1:0-4974 GCA_040508335.1 Sphingobium sp. | reverse complement strand
CGGCGTCTGCTGCAGGCCCAGCGCCTGGGCCAGCAAATGCCATCCGTCGACCAACACGAACAAGAGCAGCTTGAACGGCAGCGACACCAGCGCGGGCGGCAGCATGACCATCCCCATGCTCATCAGCACGAGGCTGACCACCAGATCGACCACCAGGAAGGGCAGAAAGATCACGAAGCCCATCGTGAAGGCGGTCTTCATTTCGCTGATGATGAAGGCGGGGAGGAGGACGTGCATCGGCACGTCTTTGGCCGTCCGCGGCGCGCGCATCCGGCTCATCTCGACGAAGAGCTTGAGATCGCTCTCGCGCGTCTGCTTGGTCATGAAGCCGTGTAGCACCTTGCCCGAACGACCGACCGCTTCCTCGATGCTGATCTGTCCTTTGCCATAAGGGTCGAACGCCTGCGCGTTTATCGTGTCGATCGCGGGACGCATGACGAAGAGCGAGAGGAACAGCGACAGGCCGACCAGCACCTGGTTGGGCGGCGTCTGCTGCAGGCCCAGCGCCTGGCGCAGGATCGACAGGACGATGATGATGCGGGTGAAACTGGTCATCATGAGGATCAGCGACGGCAGCACCGTCAGCAGGCTCATGAGGATGAGGATTTGCAGCGACAGCGAGAGCGAACGACCGTCGCCCGAAATCTGCCCCATGGCGCGGCTCAATGCGCCACCATTATCGACCGGCGCTGCCGGCGAGGCAGCGGGAGCCGCTTGGGCAAAGGCGGGCTCAGCGACGATGGCGAGCGTCGTGAGCGCGATGAGCGCCCAGAAGGCCCACTTCATCACGCCGCCGACCGACCAGAGGCTGGAACGGTCAGAAGCGCGCACGGCCATCGCCTTCGGCAATCTTCTCGATCCGCCCGCGCGTAACCGAGAGAAGGATTTTTTTGCCCTCAAACTCGACGACGCAGAGCTTGCCCGACGTGCCCATCGGCAACGCCTCGGTCAGCTTTACCGCGCGGTCGCCCTGCGCGGTCATCATGCCCGGCTGATATTTGCGCCAGAGCCAAAGCGCGCCGAACGCCATGCCGCCGACCATCGGCAACAGGATCAGCAATTTCACGAAATACCAGAACATCGCTGATTTCCGACCAAAGAGAGAGAATGCGGTGCCGCGGATCAGCGGCGTTCGACGCCTGCCAGGCGGTTTTCGGTCGCGGCGATCTCGACGATGCGGATGCCGTAGCGCCCGTTGACCGTCACGACCTCGCCCTTGGCGATGAGCGCGCCATTGACCATGATGTCGAGCAAATCGTCGGCCTGACGGTCAAGTTCGACGATGCGGCCTTCGGACAGGTCCATGACCTCAGCGAGCCGCAGCGAGGTCGAGCCGACCTCCACCGACATGCGCACGGGGATATCGGCGAGCAGCTTGAACTGCCGGTTGTTTACCATGCGGCTGGCCGCATCCTCGAAACGCTGGTCCAGCTTGGGCGCGTCGCTCATGTCGGTCATTGGTCAGGTTCCTGGAGAAGTTTTTCGATCTGGAAGGCGGCGCGGCCGTCCTGTTCGCCGATCGTGCCGCGCGCGACGATGCGGTTGCCGACAATCAGCGGCAGCGAGCGGCCGATGTTGACGGGGATGACGTCGCCCTCTTTGAGCGCCATCAGCTCGGCGAGCGAGAGATGGGGCCGGGCGAGCACCGTGCGCGCGGGCAGGCGGATGTCGCGCATCCGCTTGGCGATGCGGGCCTGCCAGACCGGGTCGGCATGCTCCTCGTCCACGGGCAGGCGGGTGCCGGCCAGTCCCTCAACCGCGCGAAGGGCGGGCAGCGGGAACAATATGTCGATCGGCCAGACCTGATCGCGGGTCAGAGTGAGGATGAAGCGCTGAAGCACCATCTGGTCGGCTGGCTGCGCGCCGGCGGCAAAGCCGACCCCTGATTCGCGCAGCAGCAGCGACGCGTCGAGCGGCAGCACCTCGCTCCAGCTTTCCGTCAGCCGCCCGACGATGGCGTCGGCGATGCGCGCGATCAGGCGATCCTCGGTCGGCGTGAACTCGCCGCGTTGCGGCAGCGCGCGATTGCCGATGCCGCCATAGAAGCAATCGACGAGCGTCGAGATCATCCGCGCGTCGAGGCGCAGGATCATATGGCCCTTGAGCGGAGCGAGCCTGTACAGGGAAATGCTGGTGAAGGCGGGAACATCGACCGCCCAGGCGCTGAAGTCGAGCACCTGGCCAAGCTGCGCCTCGACCTGCGGCCGGACGCCAGAAATCGGTTCTAGGATCGCGCGGATGCGGCGGCCGAGCTTCTCGCCCAGCCGGTCGAGCCCCGACAGCATCATCGGTGCCTGCGGTTCACCGCGTCCGAAAGCGTAGACCTGAACGTCTTCCATGAAAGTCCCCCGCGAACCGGGGTGTTTCCCGGCTCGGACAGGGGCATTACAAACGAATCTGGTAAATTAAGCGTTAACGCTGTTTCGTGCAGCCCTTAGCGCTGTCGGCGGGGTCCATCGCTATTGGATCACGAAGTTGGTGAAATAGACATTGTCGATGCCGCCATAACCGGTCTTCTGTTTCAGCACGTCGTTGATGATGACGCGAATCTTTTTCTGCAGCTCCTGCTTGCCCTGGGGCGTATCGAGCACCTCCTGCGGCTGCTGCGCCAGCATCATGAGCACCTGGCTGCGGATCGCCATTTCATGGGTCTTGATCGCATCAATGACGCGCAGGTCATAATAGGTCGAGACCGCGACCGACAGCTGGGCAAAGGCGTCGGTGTCGGCCATGTTCGACGTGAAAGGCTGCTGGAGCTGGAAATAGGTCGCCTGATAAGCGGCGGGATTGGACGGCGCGGGCAGGTCGATGCCTTTGCCATGCGGACCGCCGCCATGCGCGCCGGCCGCGCCATGTTCGCCGCCGGCATGGGCCTTGGCAATCTCCTCGGCGCTTTCGCCGGCCAGGACGAGCACGGGTTTATTGGGGTCGACCTTTGGCCCCTCGGCTTCCTTGCCGAAGAAGCCGGCGGCGTAGAGCCCACCGGCCGCGCCAACGCCGCCGAGCAAGACGCCGACGACGAGCAGCAGGATCATCTTCATCCCCATGCCCTTTTTCTTCTTGGGCTTGGCGTCGTCACTCATCCTCGTCGTCCCCTGCGGATCAGTCGTCATGCGAAGCGCGCACGCGGCGCGTCACTGGCGCGGTCGTGCGCCTGTCCATCATCCAATACGGCGCGATCGCCGCCGGCTTTAGCCGAGAACGCGCTATTTTCCCGGGTCTGTCGGCCTGCTGACTGGCCCGCGCCCTGTTGTCCCATGGCGCTGCCCTGGTGGTCGGCCCGGCCCTGCTGCTGCCCTCCCTCCCGGTTCATGGTTTCCCCACGCGGCGCATCGGCGTGCGGGGCGCGCTCGATCCGCAGATCGGCGATGCGGACGGCAGAGAGCGCGGCGTCCTGCCGCAACAGGTCGCCATCCTGCCGTAGCGCCGCTTCGACAGCATCGCTCGCAACCTGAAGCGCTATGACGGCGCCGTCGCCCGTGCGACTGATCGCCACGCCGATCGGGCCGAGAGCGCCCGCCTCGATCCAGAAACTGCCCTGCGCGCCATCAGCCGCAAAGCCGGCAATGTCGCGCGCAAGGCGGTCGATCCACTGCCCGCCCACGCCCATGTCGACGATCGTCGCGCCGATGGTCGCGGCGACATCAGGCACAGGCGTAATGGGCGAAGGCGTGGAAACGGGCGGCGTTGACGAAGCGAGCAAAAGGACGGGCGCGCCTGCTGTAGGCGACGCGACAGGCTCGTTCGTAGACCCGGTAGGCGCAGCGTCGGCGACGCGAACGACGGACTCGGTGTTGGCGCCTGAGTGGGATACCGGTCGCTCGGACACGTGATCCCGCGTCCATTGCAACAGCGACAGGGCTTCGAATTTGGCCTGCGCTGGCTTGGCCGCGGCGGCGATATCGGACGCGAGAGCGTTATCGGGCAAGTTGGCTGGATCGGGCTCGCCAGCGATAAGGGAAATATCGACTGGCGGCGCCTCACCCACAGCCTGCACGCCGGTGGGATGAATCAGTGCGTCGATCGTTTCTCCGGCAACCCGCACGCTGGCTGGCTGCGCCTTGGATAGCGGCAAAGCCGCCTGTGGCGCGCGCACGGGCTCAGATGCTTCGCTTGCGCTGCGCTGCGCCGGAACGACGGCAGGCATGGGCGCAACGGCAGTAGAAGACGCGGCAAAACCGGGTATCGGCGTATCGGAGGTCGGTCGCAGGCGCTGGTCATTGGCAATGGCGGCTTTCGCCGGGGTCGTGGGGACAGCCTCCAGCGCTGCGGGTGCGTCCGGTGATGCCTTGACCATCGTCACCGGCCGTGCTGACCGATCAGCCGTGACTAAGGCGGTCGATACGGACACTGAAGTCGAATGCACCAGGGGCATGGCCGGCACTTGGACTGACAAATCGGGCATGACTGCTGTCGCTGTCGCAACCGGCTGGTCCGGCGCAGTGATGGCGCCCTTATCATCGAGCGGGTTCTGGGCGAACGTCACGTCCTGTCCGCTATGAGCAGGCGTCGTTTTACGTTCCGACGTTTGAAAAGCACTTTCGGCGTCTGGCTCCGTCCCACTTATAGAGGACGCCTTTGCGTCGAGCGATCGTTCGCGTCTTCCTTCGATGGACTGCGCTTCTGGTTCCGGCACAGTCTTCAATTCAGCGGCACCCATGGCCTTCGGCATGGCCGGTGTCGGCATAGCTGGCGTCGGCGGGACCATGCTCGGCTCAGACTGTTGCTCCCCGGAGTTCGATGGCGGCCTCACGGGCTCGGAGGCGCGGTCGGCCCGGCTCGCAATATCGGCAGGCTGTATCGGGGCGGCGAGAGGGAGGTCAGCGAGCTGCTGAGCCGATCGCGCAGGCAGCGGCCCTTGCGGCCCGTCTTCGCGCACAGGGGTCGATTTGGCATCCGGCGCATTCTCGGACGGCTGCGGCGACACTGCGCCCGTTGCCATCTTGCGAAAACGCAGGGGCAGAGAAACGTCGG
>JBEVMZ010000147.1:0-7540 GCA_040508335.1 Sphingobium sp. | reverse complement strand
CGGTCTTCGATCCCACATAGACGATCGGATTGCCGACGCCCGAGGCTGCGGAGTAGAAAATCTTGTCGGTGTCCGCGACGCCCACGGTCATCGCATTGACCAGGATGTTGCCGTCATAGGCGGGGTGGAAATTGACCTCGCCGCCGACCGTCGGCACGCCGACGCAATTGCCGTATCCGCCGATGCCGCGCACCACGCCGCTGATGAGATGCTTCATCTTGGGATGATCGGGCCGCCCGAAGCGCAGCGCGTTCATGTTCGCTACCGGCCGCGCGCCCATGGTGAAGACGTCGCGCAAAATGCCGCCCACGCCGGTCGCCGCGCCCTGATAGGGTTCGATATAGCTCGGGTGGTTGTGGCTCTCCATCTTGAAGATCGCCGCCTGCCCATCGCCGATATCGACGACGCCCGCATTCTCGCCCGGCCCGCAAATCACCTGCGGCCCCTCGGTCGGCAATTTCTTCAAGTGGATGCGGCTCGACTTGTAGGAGCAATGCTCGGACCACATGACCGAGAATATGCCCAGCTCCGTCAGATTGGGCGCGCGGCCCAGCGCGCGCAGGACGCGGTCATATTCTTCCGTGGAAAGGCCGTGCTGCGCGACGACTTCCGGGGTGATCTCTTGGGCTGCGCTGGACATGAGCGCGCCTTTAGCCGCGTGGGCTGGGACAGGCAATGGCGCGATGCGCGTCCGGCCTCGCGCGCCTGCCAAGAAAAAGGCCGGCTCCTTCCACAGGAACCGGCCGATGCGCTTTTAGGGGAAGCGGGAAAAGACGATCAGATATGGCAGCTTTGCGCGGACTTGCCGGGTACGGTGATGTCCACCGTCTCACCCTGACCGCTGATGGCATAGCCGCCCTCGGCCGCGAAGGCCTGGCCGGCTTCGGGCGCGCTCAGCGTCGTCGCCGGGCCGTCCTTCTTCGTGCGCAGATGCGCAGTCTTGTCGTCGCTCAGGAAGTCGACGAACAGCAGGCTGTTGTCCTTGCAGCGATATTGACGCGTCAGCTTGACCGAGGGGGGCAGCTGGACCTCCCCGGCATTGGCGAGCTGCGCTGCCAGCGGATCGGCGGGACCGCCGACCACTTCGGGCTCGTCATTCTTGTTGCAGGCGGAAAGAAGGCCGAATGCGGCCACGGCAAGGGGGATATAATATTTCATAGCGAGCGCATTTATGTGCGCTTGCGATATGAGCCGTCAACGCAATTATGCCCTAAATCCGCCATCGCCCCCGCACCCCGCCCTGCAAGTGCTCCCCCGCGCCGTCCAAAGCCGGGCCTTTCCCTAGCGGCGCGCAGGGCAGGGCGGGCGTCGCCGACCGCTGCGCACTTGACCGCGCCCGCCCGGCCCGCCAATGCATGGGCATGGCCGATCAAACCCCGTCTCCGCTCCCCGATCCGGCGCAGATGTCTTTCGAAGACGCACTGCGGTTGCTCGAGGGCGTCGTGCGCCGGTTGGAAAGCGGCGACGTGCCGCTCGACGAATCGATCACCCTTTATGCGCAGGGTGAGAAATTGCGCGCCCATTGCCTCGAACGCCTGCGCAATGCCGAAGCGCGGATCGCCAAGCTCACCGTCGATGCAGGTGGCGCGGTCACCGGCACGCAGCCCTTCGGCGCAGACTGACGCGCGCGGCCATGGGGAGCATTATCGGAATGAAGGGGGAAGCCGGGGCCTTGATCGCCCGCCGTGCGGCCGCGACCGCCGCCGCGCTCGACGCCGGCTTCGACGCGTTGCTGACCGTGCCGCAAGACCCGCGCGCGCGCCTGTATCAGGCGATGCGCCACGCCGCGATGGATGGCGGCAAACGTCTGCGCCCGCTGCTTGTGGAGGCGACATGCGACCTCTTCAACATCGTCCCCGAAGCGGCGCTGCGCGTCGGCCTCGCGGTCGAATGCATCCATGTCTATTCGCTGGTGCATGACGATCTGCCGGCGATGGACGACGATGATCTGCGCCGCGGCAGGCCCACCGTGCACAAGGCGTTCGATGAAGCGACCGCGATCCTCGCGGGCGACTGCCTCCACGACCTCGCCTTCGAAGTCCTCGCCGACCCCGCCACCCATGCCGACCCGTTCGTGCGGATCGAACTGGTCAGCGCGCTTGCGCTCGCCAGCGGCCCGGCAGGTATGGCCGGCGGGCAGATGATGGACCTGGAAGCCGATAATGCGCGCTTCGACCTCGCCGCCGTCACCCGGCTTCAGCAATTGAAGACCGGCGCGCTCATCGGCTTCTGCGTCGAGGCGGGGGCCATTCTCGCCCGCGTGCCGCCCGAGGGCCGCACCAGCCTGCGCGGCTATGCCCGCGACATCGGCCTTGCCTTCCAGATCGCCGACGACCTGCTCGATGTGGAGGGCGACGCGGCCCTCGCCGGCAAAGCGCTGCAAAAGGACGCGGCGGCGGGCAAGGAAACCTTCGTCTCGCTGCTCGGCGTCGAGCGCGCGCGCGAACAGGCGCACCTGCTCGTCGATCAGGCCAAGGCGCATCTGCATGATGTCGGCGCGCAAGGCGACCTGCTGCGCGCCATTGCCGACTATATCGTTGAAAGGGACCGATAAAGCCATGGGCACCAACGCGAACGGACAGCGCATCGGCGTCTATCCCGGCACATTTGACCCCATCACCCTGGGGCATATGGACATCATCCGGCGCGGCGCGAAGCTGGTGGACAAGCTCGTCATCGGCGTCACCACCAACATCGCCAAAAACCCGATGTTCACCGATGCCGAACGGCTCGACATGGTGCGCCGCGAATGCGCCGATGTCGGCACCGAAGTCGTCGTCACCGGGTTCAATTCGCTGCTGATGGATTTCGCCGAATCGCAGGGCGCCAGCGTCATCGTGCGCGGCCTGCGCGCGGTCGCCGACTTCGAATATGAATATCAGATGGCGGGCATGAACCAGCAGATCAACGCCCGCGTCGAAACCGTCTTCCTGATGGCCGACGTCTCGCTCCAGCCGATCGCCTCGCGCCTGGTCAAGGAAATCGCCCTCTATGGCGGCCCGATTCACAAATTCGTCAGCCCCAAGGTGCGCGAAGAGGTAGAAGCGCGCGTCGAAAAGATCGGGCGCAAGGGCGGGCTCTGACCCGCTGCGCCGCAGCCGTATTGCCGGACATATTGTCAGCGCCGGTTCATTTGCAACCGGCCAAGAGCGCGCTATCAGGAACGACCGTTTCATCTCGCCCGTTTCACGTCAGGAATCACTTGCATGCGGCTTAATCGCGCACTCGCAACCATCGGCTTCGGCGTCGCCCTTGCCTTTTCCGTCCCCGCCAGCGCCCAGGGCGGCGGCCGCGGCGAAGAGGTAAAGCGCGAAGAAGCCGCCGCGCGCGCGGAACAGGCGGCCAAGGCGCTTGGCGGCGAGCCTGCGGCGAAGGTGCCGCCCGCCATCCTGCCCCTCGATCCGGAGAATATCTGGGATCTCGACCTGTCGACCGGCGGACGCGTGCGCATCCAGCTGCGCCCCGACATCGCGCCCGCCCATGTCGAGCGGATCAAGCAGCTGACGCGCCAGGGCTTCTACACTGGCCTTAAATTCCACCGTGTCATTCCCGGCTTCATGGCGCAGGGCGGCGATCCCAAGGGCGACGGCACCGGCGGCTCGCCGTTGCCCGACCTCGCGGCGGAATTCAACCAGATGCCACATCTGCGCGGCACCGTGTCGATGGCCCGCGCGCAGGCGGAAAACAGCGCCAACAGCCAGTTCTTCGTCGTCCTGCTGCCGCGCATGCAGCTCGACAAGAAATATACCGTCTTCGGCCGCGTGATCGAGGGCATGCAATATGTCGACGCGATCCCCGAGGGCGAGCCGCCGGCCAACCCGGCCACCATCCTCCAGGCGTCGATCGAAAGCGACGGCAAGACACCCGTGATGGCGCCGCCACCCCCACCGCCGCCCGCCGCCGCGCCTGCGAAGAAGCCTGCGGCCCGCAAGCCCGCGCCACAAAAAACCGCTCCCCAAAAACCCGCACCCAAGCGATAAGTCGGGCGCGCGTTCGTCCCATGCGCGTCGACCTGTTCGATTTCGACCTGCCGCCCGAACGCATCGCGCTGCGCCCCGCCAGTCCGCGCGATTCGGCGCGGATGCTGCTGGTGCCGGGCGAGGGCGCGATGCGCGACCATGTCGTGCGCGATCTGCCTGCGCTGTTGCGCAGCGGCGACGTCCTCGTCTTCAACGACACCCGCGTCATCCCCGCTCAGCTCGAAGGCGTGCGCGGAGAGGCCCGCATCGGCGCGACGCTGCATAAACGCCTGTCGCTGCGCGCCTGGCAGGCCTTTCTGCGCAACGCCAAGCGCGTGCGGGAAGGCGACCGTATCGATTTCGGGGCGGGCGTCACCGCGATCGCGGGCGCGCGGGACGAGGATGGCGGCGTCACCCTGACCTTCGAGGGCGATGAGCCGGTGGAAATCCTGCTCGAGCGGGCAGGGCGCATGCCGCTGCCCCCCTATATCGCCAGCAAGCGGCCCACCGACGCGCAGGACCGCGAGGACTATCAGACGATGTTTGCGCGAGAGGACGGCGCCGTCGCCGCGCCCACCGCCGCGCTCCATTTCACTCCCGACCTCATGGCCGCGCTGGGGCAGGCCGGGATCGCCACCGAGACCCTGACGCTTCACGTGGGCGCCGGCACCTTCCTGCCCGTCAAGGCCGACGATACTGACGACCACCGCATGCACGCCGAATGGGGCCGCATCGACGCCGCCACCGCCGCCCGCCTCAACGCCGCCCGCGCCGCCGGCGGCCGCCTCATCGCGGTGGGCACCACCAGCTTGCGCCTACTGGAAAGCGCGGCGGGCGAAGACGGCCTGATCCGCCCATTCGCCGACGAAACCCGCATCTTCATAACCCCCGGCTACCGCTTCCGCGCGGTCGACGGCCTGATGACCAACTTCCACCTGCCGCGATCGACCTTGTTCATGCTGGTCAGCGCGCTGATGGGCACCGAACGCATGCAGGCGGTCTATGCCCGCGCGATCGAAGAGGGCTATCGCTTCTATAGCTACGGTGACAGTTCGCTGCTGCTACCCTAGGAGGGGTGCCGGTGCGTCCACCACAGCCCGCCCAGGCTGATCGCCGCCGCCGCCGACAGATACAGCCCGACGGTGCCGACGCCCTGCGCCGCGATCAGCCAGGTGGCGACGATCGGCGCCAGCGCGCCGCCCAATATCCCGCCGAGGTTGAAGGCGAAGGACGCGCCGGTATAGCGCAACTGCACCGGGAACAGCGCGGGCAGATAGGCGCCGAGCGGCCCATAGACAAAGCCCATCAGCAGCAGGGCAAGGCTCAGGATCAGGAAGATCGGCAGCAGCGCGCCGCTGCCCAGCGCCTGCCCGAAGATCAGCCCCATGATCACCGTGCCGATGCACCCGGCCGCCAGCACCCGCGTCGGGCTTGTCCGGTCGGCCCACCAGCCGGCAATGACGATGCCCGTCGCCATGAACATGATCGCGCCCAACTGGATGGACAGGAACGTCTCGCGCGGGATGCCCAGCGTCGTCGTGCCGTAACCAAGGGCAAAGGCGGTCGCGATATAATAGACCGCGAAACAGGCGGCGCAGGCAAAGGTGCCGGCGATCGCTGCTCCCAGATGGCTGGAGAGCAAAGTGCCGATCGGCAGCTTGGGCGGCGGCGCTTCCGCGCGCGCGGCGGAAAATTCTGGCGTCTCGGTCAACTTCAGCCGCACCCACAGGCCAAGGACCACCAGCACCGCGCTCCCCAGGAAGGGCAGGCGCCAGCCCCAGGCGAAGAACTCCTCTTCGCTCAGCCACAGCCCCAGGATCAGGAACAGGCCATTGGCGGCGATGAAGCCGACCGGTGCGCCCAATTGCGGGAACATGCCGAAACGCGCCCGCCATCCGGGCGGCGCATTCTCGACCGCCAGCAGCGCCGCGCCGCCCCATTCGCCGCCAAGCCCGAAGCCCTGGCCGAAACGCAGCACGCACAGGATAAACGGTGCCCACCAGCCGATCATCGCATGGGTGGGCAGGAAGCCGATGAGCAGCGTACAGCCGCCCATCAGCATCAGCGACGTGACCAAAGTCGCCTTGCGCCCGACGCGGTCGCCATAATGGCCGAATACTGCCGCCCCCAAGGGCCGCGCGAAAAAGGCCAGCGCCAGACTGCCATAGGAGGCCATCAACTGCGCCGAAGGGGAGGAGGCGGGGAAGAAGAGCGCGGGAAAGATCAGACTCGCGGCGGTGGCATAAATATAGAAGTCGTAAAATTCGACCGCCGTGCCGATCAGGCTCGCGCCCAGCACCCGCCGATGGCGCACCATCGCGCCGATCCCTTCTTGGCCCCGCATTATCCCCGCCTTCTTTTCTGGTTCAGCAATTCATAGGCCATCACCGCGCAGGCGACGGCGGCGTTCAGGCTGTCGGCCTTTCCCAACATCGGCATTATGACCAGCCGGTCGCACGCCGCCTCATAGTCGGCCGGCAAGCCCTGCGCCTCGTTGCCGACCAGCAGGAAGGCAGGGCTACCATAGACGGGCGCCTGATAATCGTCGGTCGCTTTTAGGCTCGTGCCGATCAGCTCGCCCGGTCCGCTACGCAGCCAGGGGATAAATTCTTCCCACCGTGCCTGCACGATCGTCTGGGTAAAGAGCGCCCCCATGCTCGCGCGCACCGCCTCGACCGAAAAGGGGTCGACGCAATCGTCGATCAGGATCAGCCCGCCCGCACCGACCGCATCGCCGGTGCGCAGGATGGTGCCCAGATTGCCCGGATCGCGCAGCGACTGCGCGACGATCCAGATGTCGGCACGCGCCCGGTCCACACCCATGAGCGGCGTCAGCCTGTCGCGATAGACGCCGACAACGGCCTGCGGATTATCCTTGCCCGAAATCTTGGCGAGGATGTCGGGTGTCGTCTCCAGCACTTCGCCGCCCGCTGCCTCCATCGCGGCGATCAGGTCATGGGCAAGCGGATGGGTCGATCCGGCATGGAACAGCATCTCGGGCAGCACGCCCTCGTCGCGCGCTTCGGTGAGGATGCGCAGCCCTTCGGCCAGGAACAGCCCCTCGGCCTTGCGGAATTTCTTTTCGCGCAACGACCGGACGCGCTTGACCAGCGGGTTGGAAAATCCGGTAATTTCGCGCGCCACTTAACGTCCCGCCTTGCCGTTGCTCGCCGCTTCTCTATCGGCGCGCGCGGCAAAAGGACAGGGGGATCGGGCGGCGCCGCTTTTCAGGCGGCGACGGCTTCGCCCGCCGCCTGCTCCACACGATTGCGCCCGCCGCGTTTCGCCACATAGAGCGCAGCGTCCGCCGCCGCCAGCCAGGCGTCGCTGCTCGCCGCCGCCGCCGCGTGCGATCCGCCGATCGCGCCCCGCGCGGTCCGGTCCAGCCCGCCGCCACCCTGGGCCAGCGGCAGCCCCGCCACGCCAAAGCTCGCCGTCACGCGCAGCGGCGGGTCGTGCGCGATCGGGGTCGCCGCCAGCGCGGCGCGCAACCGTTCGGCCGCGATGGCCGCCGGGCCGGCGCGCGTTTCGGGCATCAGGATCGCAAACTCCTCGCCGCCGACCCGGCCGATCACGTCGCT
>JBEVMZ010000140.1:0-13760 GCA_040508335.1 Sphingobium sp. | reverse complement strand
CGCGGGTTCCTGCATCGTCATCGTTCGGACGAAGGCCAGCCGCATCGGCATGGTCCGGTCCATAGACGAAATATGGGGCGGGGACTGGTCGCGCGGCTTCATAATGGTTACATGGGCCGCCACGAATCCCCCCGGGCCGGACGCCGGCCCCGCAGCAGAAAGTGGCGCGCACCCATGGATATCCGCCTCGGCCTCACCTTTGACGACGTGCTGCTCCAGCCCGCCGAGTCCGACGTGCTGCCGAGCCAGGCCGATACCAGCACCCAGGTCACAAAGACTATCCGGCTGAACATTCCGATCCTGTCGTCCGCCATGGACACGGTGACGGAAGCGGATATGGCGATCGTCATGGCGCAATTGGGCGGCATCGGTGTGCTTCATCGCAACCTGTCGGTCGAAGAGCAGGCGGCCGCCGTGCGCGCGGTCAAGCGCTTCGAAAGCGGCATGGTCGTCAATCCGATCACGATCCTGCCCACCGCCACGCTCGCCGACGCACAGATGCTGATGCAGCGTCACCGGATCAGCGGCATCCCCGTAGTGGAGGACAGCGGCCGATTGGTTGGCATCGTCACGCACCGCGACGTGCGGTTCGCCGAAAAACCGGCCCAGCCGGTCAGTGAGCTTATGACGAGCGAAAATCTCGCCACGGTCAAGGTGGGCGTGGGCCAGGAAGAGGCGATGCGCCTGCTGCATGCGCGGCGGATCGAAAAATTGCTCGTGGTCGATGACGCCTATCGCTGCGTCGGCCTCATCACCGTCAAGGATATCGAAAAGGCGGACACCTATCCGCAGGCGACCAAGGACGGCGCGGGCCGTCTGCGCGTCGCCGCCGCGACGACCGTGGGCGACAAGGGGCTGGAGCGCACCGAGGCGCTGATCGACGCGGAATGCGACCTTATCGTCATCGATACGGCGCACGGCCATAGCAAGCAGGTGTCGGCCGCCGTCGAAGCCGTCAAGAAGCTGTCCAACCATGTGCAGATCGTCGCGGGCAATGTCGCGACCGCAGAAGCTGCCAAGGCGCTGATCGGCGCGGGCGCGGACTGCGTGAAGGTCGGCATCGGGCCGGGCTCCATCTGCACCACGCGCGTCGTCGCAGGCGTCGGCGTGCCGCAGCTCACCGCGATCATGGACGCGGCGGAGGAGGCGGCGAAGCAGGGCGTGCCGGTCATCGCCGATGGCGGTCTGCGCACTTCAGGCGACGTAGCCAAGGCGCTCGCGGCCGGTGCCGGCTGCGTCATGGTCGGATCGCTGCTTGCGGGTACGGCCGAGGCTCCGGGCGAAACCTTCCTCTATCAGGGCCGCGCCTATAAGAGCTATCGCGGCATGGGCAGCGTCGGCGCGATGGCGCGGGGCAGCGCGGACCGCTATTTCCAAGCGGACATCAAGGATCAGATGAAGCTGGTCCCCGAGGGGATTGAAGGTCAGGTGCCGTTCAAAGGGCCGGCCAAGGACGTCATCCATCAGCTCGTCGGCGGCGTAAAGGCGGCGATGGGCTATACGGGCAGCCGGACGATCCGCGATCTTCAGGAACGCGCCCGTTTCGTCCAGATCACCAATGCGGGCCTGTCCGAAAGCCATGTCCATGACGTGACGATCACCCGTGAGGCGCCCAATTATCCGACGCGTTGAAGGGTAGGGGCACATCGCCTAATTTCGTATCGGTAACGAAATAGTTGCTGCATAAGAGTGCTGTTTCTACGGTCGTTAGAGATTCGTTAACGGCTCGTCCCCCACCGGTCCCGTCAATGTCGCTATTTTCGATCCGTCCACGTCCGCACCTTGCCGCGATGCGCCGCGCCGCGCCAATCCTGGCCGCCGTCATCGTCCGGCTGCAGCGATGACCCCTGCGGCGAGGATACAGGCCGCGATCGACCTGCTCGACGCCGTCATCGTTTCGGCGCGCGACGGCGGACCTGCCGCCGACACCATCATCGCGCGCTATTTCAAGGAACGGCGTTATGCCGGGTCGCGCGATCGGCGAGCCGTGCGCGAACATGTGTATCAGGCGATCCGCCGCGCTGCCGAGCGTCCTGAAAATGGCCGCGCCGCCATGGCAGGTCTCGCGCGCGAGCAGCCTGCCGTCGCCGCCCTGTTCGACGGCACGCCGCACGGTCCCGCGCCGCTCGAGCCCGACGAGCCTGCGGCGGCAGCGGGCGCTGTGCCCGCGTGGATCGCGCCGCTTCTTGCCGCGCCTGTGGAGCAGAATGCGCTGCTGGGCCGCGCGCCTGTCGACCTGCGCGTCAATCGCCTGCGTAGCGGGAGCGGCGCCGATCTGCCGCTGGAGGCCGAACCCGTCGCCGGCCTGCCCGATGCCCTGCGCCTGCCCGAAGGATGGCCGGTCGAACAGAGTCAGGCGTGGAAGCAGGGGCTGGTCGAGGTGCAGGATGCCGGAAGCCAGCTGATCGCCGCGGCCTGTCACGCCGGGCCGGGCATGACCGTCATCGACCTGTGCGCAGGAGCAGGGGGCAAGACGCTGGCGCTTGCGGCAGCGATGGAGGGGCAGGGTATGCTGATTGCCGCCGACACCATCCGGTCGCGTCTGGCCAGGCTGGCGCCGCGTGCGGAGCGTGCGGGGGCGACTTTTATCGAAACCCTGCTGCTTGATCAGGGGCATGAAGAACGCGCGCTTGCCAGTCTTGCGGGTCGCGCCGACGTCGTGCTGGTCGACGCGCCCTGTTCGGGCACAGGCACATGGCGGCGCAATCCCGAAGCGCGCTGGCGACTGACCCCTGAGCGGCTCGACCGGCTGGTGGCGCAGCAGGCGCGTATTCTGGACTTCGCCGCGCCGTTGGTGATGCCCGGTGGCGCGCTCGTCTACGCCGTCTGCGCACTCACCGACCGCGAAGGCTGCGCGCAGGTGGAGGGGTTCATGCGCCGTCATGCGGGGTGGGAGGCCGATCGGCACTATGCCGCGCTCGGCCGGCCGCACGGGCCGGGCGTGCTGCTGACGCCGGGGCATGACGGCACGGACGGATTCTACTTCGCACGGCTGCGCAAGTCCTCCTAAAACAGGGCATGGACAAGAGACCGGGAAATCGCGACACTGACGCGCAAACATCGCCTGAAACATGGCTGGAGATTTTGATGCGTTTCACCCCGGCCTCGATTGCCCTTGCCGCCGTCCTCACCACCGTTTCCAGCGTCGGCCTGTCGCAGCGTCCGGACGCGCAGATCGCGCCGCTTTCGATCGAATGGCAAAAGGCGGGCGAGGCCGCGCGACGCGCCGGCGATCTGCCCGGCGCGACGGATGCTTTGGAAAGTGCGCTCGCGGTCGATCCGCGCAATCGCGCCGCCTATATCGAATTGGCCGAGGTCGCGCGTGCCCAAGGGCTGCAGGGCAAAGCCATTCGGCTTTACAAGGAAGCGCTCCTTCTCGAACCTGCCGACGTCAAGGCACTGGTGGGACAGGGCGAGGCGATGGTAGAAAAAGGGGCCATCGCCAAGGCGAAGGAAAATCTCGCCCAGGCGCAGGGTCTCTGCCGCAACGACTGCGGCGCGGTCGGGAAGCTGGCGGCATCCATTCAAAAAGGCCCGCCCGCCGTCGCCATGAAGGACAAGATTCCCGAACCCAACGCCGCGCCGACCAAGACGCCCTGATTTTTACGGAACGGCCCGGCCAAGCGCTCGTTGGTGCAGCATCTTTACCGGCCGCAGGCGGTCTTCTTCAGCATCGGGAATTTTGGCATGAGCGCGACGGGCACCTGGAACATCACCGTGCAGACCCCGCTGGGGCCGCAGGAGTTCACCGCCCATTTCGATGCCCACGGCGATGCGCTCAAGGGTCGGCTGGAAGGATCGATGGGGTCCGAAGAGGTCAACGGCACGATCGATGGCGATCAGCTCACCTGGTCGGTCAATGTGCAACAGCCCATGCAGATTCAGGTCGATTTTGATGTCGTGGTCGATGGCGACCGTTTGAATGGTGACGCAAAGCTCGGCATGTTCGGCAGCGCGCCGGTTACGGGTGAGCGGGCCTGACGCCAAACGTGGCACAGGCGATGGCTATGCCTGATGCTGCAGGGGGTTGCCGGAAGTGCTGAGAAGGCGCGCTATGGCGACGAATTCCGCCACGCTGACGGTTTCGGCGCGGCGCTGTGCATCGATGCCGACCGTGGCCAGCGCATCCAGTGCGCCCGGAAGACCTTTCAAACTCTGCCGCAGCATCTTGCGCCGCTGACCGAAGGCGGCGGCGGTGAGGCGCTCAAGCATCTTGAGGTTGACGCCATCGGGCGCGGCTTTGGGTGTCAGGTGCACCACGGCCGACATGACCTTGGGCGGCGGGGTGAAGGCGCTGCGATGCACTTTCATTGCGATGCGCGCATCCGACCGCCACTGTGACAGCACCGCCAAGCGCCCATAATGGTCGGTGCCGGGTTGCGCGACGATACGCTCGGCGACCTCCATCTGGAACATGAGGGTCAGGCTCTGCCACCAAGGAAGCGGCTCCCATGGTGTCGACAGCCAGCCGATCAGCAGGGCGGTGCCGACATTATAGGGCAGGTTGGCGATGACATGCGCGCCTGCGCCTGCTTCGGCCTGCGCGTCGATCGCCATCGCGTCGCCGGAAATGACGCGTAGCTGGCCTGGGAACGCCTCGTCCAGTTCGGCCAGCGCAGGCAGGCAGCGCGCATCACGTTCCACTGCGACCAGCCGCGCGCCGGTGCGCAGGATCGCGCGGGTGAGGCCGCCAGGACCTGGACCGACTTCGAACACGCTTGCACCGTTCAGTGGACCGGGAATGGCGGCGATGCGATCGAGCAATTGCTCGTCGAGCAGGAAATTCTGCCCCAGCGCCTTGCTCGCCTGCAAGCCGTGCGCGGCGATCACTTCCCTCAAAGGGGGGAGGGCGCGACCCGCGTCAGTCGGCATGGGCGAGGCGAACGCGCGCGGTTTCGGCCGCCATCCTGATCGCGGCGATCATCGCCCCCGGATTCGCGCTGTCGGTGCCCGCGATGCCGAAAGCGGTGCCATGGTCGGGCGAGGTGCGCACGATCGGCAGGCCGAGCGTGATGTTGACGCCTTCATCGAAATGCAGCGTCTTGATCGGAATGAGCGCCTGATCATGATACATGCACAGCGCCGCGTCATAGGTCTCCCGCGCACGGGAGTGAAACAGGCCGTCGGCGGCGAGCGGTCCCCTGATGTCCAGGCCCTCGGCACGCAGCGATTCGACCGCAGGCGCGATGATCTCAACCTCCTCGCGTCCCAGCGCGCCGCCTTCGCCGGCATGGGGATTGAGTCCGGCGACCACGAGACGCGGACGCCCGACGCCGAAATTGCGTAGCAGGCCGCGCGCGGTGGTGATGGCGCGGGCGCGAATCAGGTCGATCGTCAGCGCGTTGGGCACCTGCGCCAAGGGGATATGGATGGTGACCGGCACGACCTTGAGCGACGGGCCGGCGAGCATCATCACCGCATTTTGCGCCGATACGCCACAGCGCTCGGCGATGAACTCGGTCTGTCCCGGATGGGTGAAGCCGACGCCGTAAAGCTGTTCCTTGCCGACCGGCGCGGTGACGACGCCACCGGCCGACCCCGCATGCGCCAGACCGATCGCCGTCTCGAGCGACTGGAAGGCGACGCGCGCACCCTCGACCGTGGGCGCGCCGGGCACGACCTTGCCGGCCGATCCGACCTGCAGGCAGGGCAGTGCGCGATGATAGGCCTCAGCCGCGTCCTCGGGCGCGCCGATGATCTCGATCGGACCGGCCCAAACGGCGCGCAAAGATGCGGCATCGCCCACCGCGAAGAAAGGCGCCAGCCCGCGCACCTTGCGCATGACCCAGGATTTGGCGACGATTTCGGGACCTATGCCCGAGGGATCGCCCAACGGCACCGCAAAGGGCGGCGGGCCGCCGGCGGCAGGGTCGAAAGGCTCAGTTATAGTCGATGACCGCATCGCGTCGGAGATCGCGCAGATAGATGCGGGCGCGCTTGTTGACGCGCTCTTCCTCCATCTGCGCCATGATCTGTTCGTAATTGGGCGCGGACCCCGAGGATGCGTCGTCGCGGCCGCAGACGACTAGCACGCGCACGCCTTCTGTGATAGAACCGAAGGGCGGGGTCGCTTCGCCGACCTGGAGGTTGAGCAGAATGTCCTGCAACTGCGGGGGCAGGTCGCGGACTTTCACATTGTCGTTGTCGACTACGTCCGCCCCGACCTTCGCGCCGATCTCGCTCGCCGCGCCGCAGCCCTTGAGGCCCTTGACCGCGTTCGAGAAGGCGGCGGCTTTCGCGCTCGCCTGTTCCCGCGTGGTGCCCGGCGCGAAATTGACCGAAAGCTGCTTGAGGCTGAGCAGCGCGTCGCGTGGATCGGCGGTCAGCACCTTGCGCTTGTCCATGACGTAGAGGATCGACATGCCGCCGGGCACCGGGATCGGCCCGGCCATCTGACCGACCTGCATTTCGGCTGCAGCCTGCGCCAGTTCGTCGGGCAGTTGGGCGGGGCGGACCCAGCCCAGGTCGCCGCCGACCGCCGCCGTCGACGCTTCGGAAAACTGGCGCGCATAGGCGGCGAAGCTGCCGCCCTGCCGGATCTGGTCGATGATGTTGCGGGCGTTTGCCAATATCTGCGGCTGATTTTCGGGCGTGGCCGACAGATAGATTTCGCCGATGCGGAATTCGTCGCTGCCCTTCGCCTGGTTCAGGCGGTCGATCATCGACTTCACTTCGTCTTCGCTGACATTGACGAAAGGCTGGATATTGCGGCGAAGCAAGCGCGACCAGGCGAGTTCACCTTCGATCTGCCGCTTGATGCTGGCAGGCGCGCTGCCCTGCGCGCGCAGATAGGATTCGAACTGAGCCGGCGACTGCCGGAAATTGGCCGCGACCCGCTGATAGCTCTGCTCGATCTCCTCCGGCGCTATCCGGATGTCGTTGGCGGCGGCCTCCTGAATCTGGAGCGTTTCGTCGATCAGGTTGCGCAGCACCTGCACGCGCAACCGTTCCTTTTCCTGTGCGTCGACCTTGCCGCCATTGGCCGCGAGGATGAGGGCGAGCCGCTGATCGATGTCGGTGCCGGTGATGATCCGGCCGTTGATGACGGCGGTAGCCTTGCGCACATTGGGATCGCTCTTGCCGAAAAGCGTCACATCCTTTGGCAGGTTGAGCTGCTGCGCGGAAACGCCAGCCTCGTCGTCCACCGTCTGCGCGGGCGCGGCTGCGCTCGCGAGCATGGTGCCGATCAGCAATAGGGCGACCCCGGAACGAAGGGCGGGGAAATTCAGCACGGGCAGCATCGTTGGCGCAACTCTCCAGAAGATGGACGCATCATGCGCCCGTGCGGCTGAACCGCCGCTGAGCGCGGCGGGGAACGCCGTTCCTTATATCCCAATGTTGCGAAAAGCCAGCCGCAGGTAAAAGCGGTTGCCGCGCCGCGCATCGCCCGCCGTCTGATAGTCCCGCCGCCAGGTCACGCCCAGCGTCAGGCAGTCGTCCTCATAAGCGACGCCAAGGCGATGCCTGACGGGTTCATAGCCGTCCGCAATGCTCAAGGGGTCTTCCTTCGTGTCGGTAAGGTCGATGATGGTCGAGCCGAAAACCGACCAGAAACGCGCGAACTGGACGCGCCCGCCGACCCGCAGTTCCTCGCGGTCCTGCAAGTCCTCCAGCCCGAACAGGGCGTTACGGTTGAGCCGTAGATAGCCGACCTGCGCATAGGTTTTGGCCGTGCCCACGGTCGCGTCGATTTCGTTGCGACGGATGGCAAGGCTGTCCTTGTCGACGCGATAGCGGTGGGTGACGCTGACGAAATCCCTGAACCGGACGGAAGTGCGGCCGACGATGTCGGACATGCGGCCCGAAAGGCCGGTGCCGTCGGGCAGGATCGCCGGGCGCGTGGTCAGCCGGTAGCTTTGGCCGACATTGGCCTGCAACGTGAAGTCGGGCAGGTCGAGCCCATATTCGACGCCATAGGTGATGCGAGTCGAATCTTCGAACCTGTCGTATCCCGCGAAACGGTTGAGCGCGAAAAGGTTGCTGTCTTCCAGGTCGACGGCGCGCGCATCTTCATTGGGAACGGACAGGTTGGCGAGATGCGGCGCGGCGACGATCTGCACGCGCGGCGCGATGCGCTGTACGCCGCCAAAGGCCTCGCCCATGAACGGCCAGCGGACATCCACCGCCGCCGCCGCGATGCCGCGCGCCTTCCAGCCTGGATCGCCGGCATAGCTGGGGATGGTCGCCAGTTCATTGTCGCTGCTGTGATAAAGGTCGCCGCGCAGATAGGTGGTGAACGTCACCTCCTGACCCGAGCCGGTCAGCTTGCGCAAATTCCATTCGAACGCGCCGAACGCGCGCTGCGTATCCTGTCCTTGCGTCCGAAGGATCGAGAGACTGTTCGCCTGAAGCTGGATGCGCCCGCCCAGCAGCGGATCGGCGAGACGCAGGCGGTAATCGATCGCGGGCAGGGCGATCGGCGTCGCGCCCTGTCGGTCGCCCGCGCGCAGCGTCTGCACCGCCCAGCCGCGAACTGAGAAATAGCTGTTCGTGCCGATCCGCTGCGCGCCGAGGGTCGAGCGCAGCCGGTCGTCGCGGCTGATGTCGTAGCGGCGCAGGAAGGTCTTGTCGGTCGCCGCCCGGATCGATCCGTCGACACTCCATTGCGGCGTCAGTTGCAACGCGCCGCTAGCGTCCAGATACCCGCGAATGTCGCGCGACGAATCGGCCGGCGTCGTCGACCCGGGAAGGCTGTCGGCAAAGCCGACGCGCCGTCCATAGGTGATGAAACCTGTCACCTCATAGGCGCCCCGGTCCCACAGGTGACGGTAATTGCCCTCGAGCATCGGCAGGACATCGCTGTAAAGATGCGGCGTCACGGTCAGATCGCGATTGGGGGCGATCTTGAAATAATAGGGCAGCGACACTTCCGCGCCATTGTTGCGGTCATAGCGGATCGTGGGGACGAGAAGCCCGCTGCTGCCGCCGTCGCCGATCGGATGGGAAAGGCCGGGCAGCGGGATCAGCGGAAGGCCGAAAATCTCGATCGTTGCATTCGTGTAGGTGACGCGGGCGCGTATGGGATCATAGACGACCTTGACCGCCTTGATCTGCCAGGTCGGTTCCTTGGGGCAGCCATCGCTATCTTCTACCGAGCAGCCGGTATAGGCGGCGCGGTTCAAGCGGTAAATGCCGTTGCTGCGATCACCCCGCACCGCCGCCAGCCGCCCGCCCGATTGCAGAACGACCAGCAGATTGTCGATCACCCCGTCCTTGAGCGTATCGGTGATGTCGAAGCGATCGCCATAGGCGATATTGCCATCCGGATCGGTGACGGACACATTGCCCTGCGCCTCCACCTTGCCGCTGGTGCGGTTCCAGCTGACGGCATCGGCGCGCAGGCGATTGCCCTCTCGCAACAATTGCACATTGCCGGTCGCGGTCACGATCTCCGCTTGGCTGTCATAGGACAGGCTGTCGGCGGCGAAGCCGATCTGATCGTCATTCGCGGGCAGGGGTGCGTCGGGCGCGGCAATCGGCGCCTGCGGCTCGTTGAGCGTCTGCGCGCGAAGCGCGGGGGCGCCGGCGAGCGCGAGGACGAGCGCGGCGGGCGCCGTTCCAGCAAGCAGGAGGCGAGGCAGGCGGGTCGGGGAAACAGGCGTGAACAAGCGGTCGGAGCCTCTTTGCGGCGGGCGCGTCGTGGGTCTGCCTATCGCACTGCTTGGCCCTTGCCGCAATCGCCCGTTATCGTCTCACCCGCCAATTCGCGCGAACGGCTTTGCCAGACAGGGGCGGGCACACTATCTGCGATATCCAAACCCAAGCGGAAAAAGAGGAATAGCCCGTGGATATCGCCTTCAGCCCCAGTCGCCCCGCCGCTGCCGACACGATCGTCATTGCCCGCGCCAAAGGTGCAGCCAACGCGCTGCCGCTGGGGTCGGCCACCACGGTCGAGGCGGGCGCGAAAATGGCGCGCTTCTCAGGCGAAGCAGGCGCGACCTTCGAAACCTTCGGACAGGAAGATGGGCGGCCCGTGCGCATTCTCCTGGTCGGGACGGGCGCGGGCGCTGACGCCGATCTTGAAAAGGCGGGCGGCGCCGTGACGGCCAAGCTGTTGACGAGCGGCGCCGTCCATGCGGCGGTCGAATTTGCTGGCGGCGGTTCCGACGCAGAGGCGGCGCGCTTCGCGTTGGCGGCGCGGCTGCGCGGTTGGCGTTATGATGCGCTGCGGACACGCCAGTCGGACAAGGCCAAGCCGACGCTGACGACGATCACGCTGGTCGGCGTTGCCGATGGCGCCTGGGCGGAGCAGGAAGCGGTCGCGGAAGGTGTCGCCTTCACCCGCGACCTGGTCGCCGCGCCAGCCAACTATCTGTACCCCGAAAGCTTCGTCGAACGCTGCGCGCATCTGGCGGACCTCGGCATCAAGATCACCGTGCTCGACAAGGCGGCGATGACGGAGCTGGGCATGGGGGCGCTGCTGGGTGTGGCGCAGGGTTCTGCGCGCGAGCCGCGCGTGCTGGCGATGGAATGGGACGGCACCGCGGGCGCGGACGCGAAACCGGTGGTTTTCGTCGGCAAGGGCGTGACCTTCGATTCGGGTGGCATCTCCTTGAAGCCCGGCGCCGGCATGGAAGACATGAAGTGGGACATGGGTGGCGCGGGCGCGGTCGCCGGCGCGATGAAGACGCTGGCGCTGCGCAAGGCGAAGGCGCGGGTCGTCGGCATTTGCGGTCTTGTCGAAAACATGCCCGACGGCAATGCTCAGCGCCCGAGCGACGTCGTCACCACGATGTCCGGTCAGACGGTTGAGGTCATCAACACCGATGCGGAAGGGCGTCTGGTGCTGTGCGACGTGCTGACCTGGGCGCAGCGGACCTACAAGCCCGAAATAGTCATCGATCTTGCGACGCTGACCGGCGCGATGATCGTGGCGCTGGGCGACCAATATGCCGGCTTCTTCGCCAATGACGAGGGGCTTGCCGCCGACCTCAATGCCGCCGCGGCGTCGTCGGGCGACGCGCTCTGGCGCTTCCCGCTGTCGCCTGCCTATGACAAGCTGATCGACAGCCAGATCGCCGACATGAAGAATATGGGCGCGCGCTTCGCCGGGTCGATCACTGCCGCCCAGTTCCTCAAGCGGTTCGTCGAGGACGGCGTCAAATGGGCGCATCTCGACATTGCGGGCATGGTATGGTCGGACAAGCCTGGCGCGACCTTCGACAAGGGTGCGACCGGCTATGGCGTGCGCCTGATCGACCAGTTGGTGGCGGATCGGTTCGAGGGCTGATGCAGGTCGATTTCTACCAGCTGAGCCGTGATCCGGTCGAGCAGGTGCTGCCCGCGATCGCGGAGCGCGTGCTCGGCCTTGGTGAGCGGCTGCTGGTGGTGACGGCCGACGACGCCCAGCGCGCGCGCATTTCGGACGGGCTGTGGGCGGGATCGCCCGACAGCTTTCTGGCGCACGGGTCCGCCGAAGAGGCGCGCGCCGCCGTTCAGCCGATCCTGCTAGCGCAGGATTGTATGGCGACGAACGGCGCGCGCCATGTCGCGCTGGCGGACGGGCAGTGGCGGGACGAGGCGCTCGGCTTTGATCGTGCCTTCTATTTTTTCGATGCGCAGACCATCGATGGCGCGCGGGCGAGTTGGCGCACGCTGGCCAAGCGCGAAGGCGTCACCCCGCGCTTCTGGCGGCAGGAGGGGCGCAAATGGGTACAAGGGCCGTGACCCAGGCGCGGGTGCTCAACGGCCTTGCGGCCCGACCGACCGCCGTCTAAGGCGCGCCATCTTTCCTGATAATATTCCGGAGCTTTGCAAGGCCATGGCCGTTACCCGCACCTTCTCGATCATCAAGCCCGATGCCACGCGCCGCAACCTGACCGGCGCCGTCACCAAGAAGCTGGAAGACGCCGGCCTGCGCGTCGTCGCGTCCAAGCGCATCCGCATGAGCCGCGAGCAGGCCGAGGGCTTCTACGCCGTCCATAAGGAGCGCCCCTTCTTCGCCGACCTCGTCGCCTTCATGATTTCCGGCCCGGTCGTCGTGCAGGTTCTGGAAGGCGAGGATGCAGTCAAGCGCAACCGCGACATCATGGGCGCGACCAATCCCGCCAATGCCGACGAAGGCACGATCCGCAAGGAATATGCCGAATCGATCGAAGCCAATTCGGTCCATGGTTCGGACAGCGCGGAAAATGCCGCGACCGAGATCGCCTATTTCTTCAAGAATGACGAGATCGTCGGCTAAAGCCCGCCGCATTTCAGCGTCTCCAAAGCCCGGTCCTCCCTGCGGAGCGGCCGGGCTTTCTTTTGCGCGATCAGCCTTTCACGCTCTCGCGCCAGCGTTGGTCGACGGCGCCCTGCGCCGCGGCGGCCTTCGCGCCCGTCACGCGCGAAAGTCCGCGCAGTTCCAACCGATGCCCGGCAAGGAAGCGGCCGGCGATGCCGTAGCCGATGTCGTAGAGCGCAACGTCCTCATGGCTCTTGCCCTCGACCAGATAGCGCGTGGTGATCGCCACGGGCAGCCGTTCGTCGCCCACGCTGTCGTCGGGCAAGCCAGCTTTGTCGCGCGCGCGTTTCAGCGCGTCGGCGAACCAGCTTGCTTCGATGCGCGGCCTGCCCGTCGTTTCGACCGGCGCGAGGCTGAGCGCGGTCGGGAAGCGAATGGTCTGGCCCTGGATCAGTTGGCCCTGGTCCAGCGCCGTCAGGTCGATCTGCTTGTCCTCCACCTGCGCGGCGTTTAGAACCAGCGTCTGCGCCCGTGCATCGTTCTTCCGGCTTTGCGCGACCTGCTGCGTGCGCGCATCGCGCTTGTCCTGCCAGTTGAAATAGAGCGTCAGGCCGGAAATGAGCACGGCGAGCACCGCGACGCCTTCGCCCAACGTGATCCAGCGCCGGCGGATAGCGGCCGCTTCCTGCGCCCGCGCCTCGCTCGGCTGCGGCTGGTCGTCCTGCGCCACGAAGCGCCTCAGGCCGGTTGCTGCGGCAGCTCGAAGCGGTCGATCACCCAATCTTCCGCCTGCGCGCCGCCGATCCATTCCTGCATCCAGGGATGCGCGATTATCGCGCGCATATAGCCTTCGGCGAAGCGCGCGACGGGCAGCTGATAGGTAATGAAGCGGGTGACGACCGGCGCGAACATGATGTCGACCGCGCCGAACGCGCCGAACAGAAATTCACCATCGCCGCCATGGCGCGCCCGCGCTTCCGCCCACAGCTGCATGATCCGCGCAATATCCTGCGCTGCTGCCTCCGAAGGTTGCTTGGGCGCGTAAATCTGGCGGATGTTCATGCCATGCTCGCGGCGAAGCGCGGCAAAGCCGCTGTGCATTTCCGCCGCCATTGACCGCGCCATAGCGCGCGCCCCAGGGTCTGCGGGCCAGAATAACCCCCCGCCGGTGCGGTCGTTGAGATATTCGACAATGGCGAGGCTGTCCCACACCACGATATCGTCGCCGTCCCACAGGATCGGCACTTTGCCCGACGAGGGCGCGAACTCGTCGCCTTCCCGCCGCTTTTCCCAGGCTTCGTCGTAAAGGGGGACGACGACTTCCTCGAACGGCAAAGCCGACAGCTTGCAGGCCAGCCAACCGCGCAGCGACCAGCTCGAATAGGCTTTGTTGCCAATGAACAGCTTCATCATGCCGCCAATCTAGCCGCAGGCAGGGGAAAGTCGAGGGTAGAGGAGGATTTTGGAGGCCCGAGCCGGAATCGAACCGGCGTGCACGGATTTGCAGTCCGCTGCGTCACCACTCCGCCATCGGGCCTCGGGAGCGTGGGAGGGCCGCAGATGTGCCGCTTCGCCCCGAAAGTCAAGCGCGGGG
>JBEVMZ010000097.1:0-6814 GCA_040508335.1 Sphingobium sp. | reverse complement strand
CGATGCTGGCCTTTCCCGCCCCGTACCGCTAAGGCCCGCGGCCTGTCATCCATAGCTACTATTATGCGGAGTTTTTCATGGGTTTCCGTTGCGGAATCGTGGGCCTTCCCAATGTCGGCAAATCGACGCTGTTCAATGCGTTGACCGAAACGCAGGCCGCACAGGCGGCCAATTATCCGTTCTGCACCATCGAACCCAATGTCGGCCAGGTGGGCGTACCCGACGTGCGGCTGGACAAGCTGGCCGCCATCGCCGCCTCCGCCAAGATCATCCCCACCCAATTGGCCTTTGTGGATATCGCGGGCCTCGTGCGCGGTGCATCCAAGGGCGAAGGGCTGGGCAACCAGTTCCTCGGCAACATCCGCGAAGTGGATGCAATCATCCACGTGCTTCGCTGCTTCGAGAATGATGACATCCAGCATGTCGACAACAAGATCGATCCCATCTCCGACGCAGACACGGTCGAGACCGAACTGATGCTGTCTGACCTGGAAAGCCTGGAAAAGCGCGTTCCCGCCGCACAGAAGAAGGCCGCGCAAGGCGATAAGGAAGCCAAGATCACCGCCAGCGTGCTTGGCCAGGCTCTGGACCTGTTGCGTGACGGCAAACCTGCCCGCCTCACGCAGCCCAAGGATGATGAGGAAGAGCGCGTCTTCGCCCAGGCCCAACTGCTGACGGCAAAGCCTGTTCTCTATGTTTGCAACGTGGAAGAAGAAGCCGCGGCGAACGGCAATGACTTCTCCGCACGCGTGTTCGAGAAGGCGGCGGCCGAAGGCGCCAAGGCCGTGATCGTCTCGGCCGCGATCGAAGCCGAACTCGTCACCATGCCGATCGAGGAGCGTGGCGAATATCTCGAGGCGCTGGGCCTGGAGGAAGCCGGCCTCGCCCGCATCATCCGCGCCGGCTATGAGCTGCTCGGCCTCATCACCTTCTTCACCGTCGGCCCCAAGGAAGCCCGCGCCTGGACCGTCGCGCGCGGGTCAAAGGCGCCGCAGGCCGCCGGCGCGATCCATTCGGATTTCGAGAAGGGCTTCATCCGCGCCGAAACCATGGCCTATGGCGACTATGTCCAGTTCAACGGCGAAGCGGGCGCCAAGGAAGCGGGCAAATGGCGTTCGGAAGGCAAGGACTATGTCACGCAGGACGGCGACATCATGCTGTTCCGCTTCAATGTCTGACGCTTGGCCGAAATGACCCCCGGCGCGCGCAAGACGGCTTTTCCGCCGAGCGTCGATGAACGCACGCGCATACTCGTGCTGGGCAGCCTGCCGGGCGATGCCTCGATCAAGCAGGGCGAATATTACGCCCATCGTGGCAATGGGTTCTGGACGATCATGGCCGACATGCTGGGCGAGGACCTGCGCGGCCTGCCTTATGCCCAGCGGCTGAAATGCTTGGCGCAGCGCGGCGTAGGCCTGTGGGACGTGATAGAGAGCGCCGAGCGCCCCGGCAGCCTCGACAGCGCGATCCGGGGGGCGCAGCTGCGCGATCTGGGCAGCTTCGTCGACCGGCTACCGCAGCTGCGCGCGATCGGCTTCAACGGCAAGACCGCCGCTTTGCATGGGCGGCGGCAACTGGGCGATCGGCCTGCTCTGACGCTGCTCGACCTGCCCTCTACCAGCGGCGCCTATGCCGGCATGTCGCGGTCCGCCAAGCGTGATGCTTGGGCCGCGCTGGCGGCATTTCTGGACTGAGCGCTGGCGCAGCCCACGCGCCTGCTGTATCGCCGGGGTGATGCGGTTCCTCTTCGCCCTGCTGATCGCCTGCCTGACGATGCCCGCGCTCGCCGCGCCGCATTGCGCGCCTGCGCCTGCGGCTGGTATCGCGAGCCATGCGGGCCATCATGGCGAACCCCAGCCTGCGCATGAGCCCGCCCAGACGACGCGCAGTCACGATTGCATCGGCTGCATCGCGCCGATCGACGGGCTCAAGCGGCCGGTGCTGGCGCTCCGTCCCGCCGCGCCCGTCCTTCACATCGCCAGTACAGGGCAAGGCCATGACGGCCTGACCCCGCAGCCCGCAACGCCCCCGCCCAAGTCCCAAGCCTGATCGCGGCGCTGGCCCATCGGGCCTCGCCTCAGGATTTCGCGGACAAGGACTGAAATTGAATGAAGCATGTTTTTTCATGCGTCACGGCGCTTGCCGTGGCGCTGCCCGCCGTGCCCACCTGGGCGCAGATGGATCACGGGCATAGCGACCATGGCGAGATGGACCATGCCACCGCGCCTGAAGCCGCCGCCCATGCCATGCCCGCCCAGCATGACGCGCTGGCCATGGCCGCCGCCATGGCATCGGGCACCGCGCGCCTGCCGGACGCGGAGCGGAGCATGAACGGCCTCCACCTGATGACCGGCGACTGGATGGTGATGGCGCATGGCTATGCCTGGGGTGTGCACACCGATCAGGGCGGGCCGCGTGGCGACGCCAAAACCTATGTGCAGTCGATGGCGATGCTGAACGCGCAGGGGCAGATCGGCGACAGTGCGCGCCTGACGCTCAAGTCTATGTGGAGTCTGGAGCCGATGATGTCGGCGCGCGGCTATCCCAACCTCTTCGCGAGCGGAGAGACGGCGGGCGGCGTACCGCTGATCGACCGGCAGCATCCGCACGACCTGTTCATGGAACTGGCCGCGCGCGTCGATATCGATATCGCGCCCGGTGCGACCGCCTTCCTCTATGGCGGCCCGGTCGGTGAGCCTGCGCTCGGCCCCAGCGCCTTCATGATGCGCCGTTCCGCCCGCTACAATGCCGAGGCGCCGATCAGCCATCACTGGTTCGACAGCACGCACATCACCTATGGGGTGGTCACGGCAGGCGTCACTGCGCGCGGGTTCCAGATCGAGGCATCGGCCTTCCGCGGGCGCGAACCTGACGAGGAACGATGGGGCATCGAGACGCCAAAGCTCGACAGCTGGTCGGTGCGCGCCAGTTGGACGCCGACGCCCAATTGGACAGCCCAGATCAGCTATGGCCGCCTCAAAAGCCCCGAGGTCACGCATCCCGGCGAAGATGAAGGCCGCCTTACCGCCAGCGTCCATTATGCCGACGAGCGCCTGTCGGTGACGGGCGCCTTTTCGGCCAAGAACCGCCTGCCCGGACCGACGCTCAATGCCTGGCTGCTGGAGGGGAACTGGAACCCGGCCGGTGGGCATAATCTGTTCGGGCGGTTTGAAAGGACGCGCAACGACGAACTCTTCCCGCATGGCGATCCGCTGCACGGGCGGGCGTTCAACGTGGCGAAGTTCCAGGCGGGCTACGCCTATCGTATCGCGCTTGGGGAGAAGTTCGGGCTCGCGCTCGGTGGGTCGGGCGCGCTCTATGCCAAGCCGGCCGCCCTTGACGCCGCCTATGGCGCCAAGCCCAAAAGCTGGACGGTCTTTGCCCGCCTGTCGCTAGGCGACTGAAACGGCGGGGGGAGGCGCGCAGGTTCGTGCGCCTCCCCCTTGCATCGAACTGCAACATAGGCAAGCTACCGGCCTGCCCATGATAACACGTCGCTCCATCCTGTCCGCTGGCGCGCTACTGCCGCTCATCGGCGCGCCGGCCATCCTGCGTGCGCAGCCTTGGTTCGCCGCCTATCCCTTCTCGCTAGGCGTCACCTCGGGAGACCCGGCGCCGGACGGTTTCGTCATCTGGACCAAGCTTGCCCCCCAGCCGCTCGAACCGCATGGCGGCATGCCGATGACGCCCATCCCGGTGAAGTGGGAGGTCGCCGCCGACGAGCGTTTCGCCAGCATCGTCGCGTCTGGCGAAGCGACCGCCTGGCCCGACCTTGGCCATTCGGTGCATGTCGAGGTCGCGGGACTCCAGCCCGACCGTCCCTATTGGTATCGCTTCATCCTCGGGGCCGACCGATCGATGCGCGGACGGGCGCGCACGCTGCCGCTGCCCTCGGCAAGTCCCGCCAACCTCAAATTCGCGGTCGCCGGCTGCCAGAATTATGAGCATGGCTATTTCACCGCCTTCCGCCATTTGGCGCGTGAGGACAACCTTGCCTTCATCTATCACTATGGCGACTTCATCTACGAATATACGCAGCGCGGTGCCGGCTATGACGAGGACGGCCTGCCGGTCGCGCAGGTGCGTCAGCATATCGGCCAGGATTGTCACGACCTTACCGACTTCCGCCTGCGCTACGCCCAATATCTGAGCGATTACGATCTTCAGGCCGCGCGCGCGCAGCACACATGGTTCCCGACCTTCGACGATCATGAGGTTCAGAATAACTGGACGGGCGATAAGAATTGGAAGGGCGTGCCGCCGCAGGTGTTTCGTTTCCGGCGACAGGCCGGGATGCAGGCCTGGTATGAATATATGCCGGTGCGCGCCGCGATGATGCCGCGCGACGGCCTTATCAACAACGCGTGGCGCGAGGCGCGCTTTGGTACACTCGCTTCGATCGACTTTCTCGACACGCGCAGCTTTCGTTCCGACCAGCCGTGCGACGACGGGTTCAAACCCTATTGTCCAGGCATAGACGACGCCAAGTCGCAGGTCATTTCGGCAAATCAGGAAAGCTGGCTGACCCGCAATCTGACGCGCGGACAAACCAAGTGGAACTGCGTGGCGCAGCAGGTGATGATGATGTCGCTCGACCGGCGCCGCCGTGCGGATGAGCCAGAGAAAATCTACAATATCGACACTTGGGCCGCCTATACCGCACAGCGCAGCCGCCTGCTCGGCCGGATGGGGGGCCTCGACAATGTCGTCGTGCTGACCGGCGACGAGCATCAGAATTTCGCCAGTATCCTCACCGATCGCGACAAACCGGTCGCGGTCGAGTTCGTCGCCACCTCCATCTCATCGGGGGGCGACGGGTCGGACCTTCGCGCGGGCAGCGACACCATTTTCCGCAACAATCCGGAACTTAAATTCCTCAACGATCAGCGCGGCTATCTCGTCTGCGACGTCACGCCCGATGCCTGGACGACGCATGTGCGCGTGATGGATCAGGTGTCGGCGCCCGGCGGCGCGATCCGCACACGCGCGTCGCTCACAGTCCCGCGCGGGTCGCCGCAGCTTCAGATTTCTTGACGTTTACCTGACCGCCGATAAAGTCTGCCGCATGAGCGAAGACATTGTCTATTTCGAGGATGTCGCCATCGGCGAGACGGTGACGTTCGGCCCCGTCACCGTAACGCGTGAGCAGACGACCCACTTTGCCGCCGAGTTCGATCCTCAGCCCTTTCATCTGTCGGACGAGGCGGCCGCATCCACCCATTTCGGCACGCTGTCGGCCAGCGGCTGGCATACGACCGCGCTGTTCATGCAGATGTTCGTCGCGGAAATGCAAAAGACGCCCGGTCGGCAGGCCGCGAGCCTGGGCGCGATCGGTATCGACGAACTGCGCTGGCTCCGCCCGCTGCGGCCTGGCGACACGCTGCGCGGGGAGAGTGTGGTGATCGAAAAGACACCCTCGCGCAGCCGGCCCGAAATGGGAACCGTGCGCAGCAAGGTCACGCTCTTCAACCAGCATGATCAGCCGATCCTGACCATGATCCCGATAACCATGTGGCGCACCCGGCCGAGTGCGGCTGGCCGGGATTGAGCTTTCCCTTGGGGCTGGCCGATGAGCAGGCTATAGCCCGCCGATGAACGATCATCAGGTCCATATCATCGGCGGCGGCCTCGCCGGCACGGAAGCGGCATGGCAGCTCGCGCAAGCGGGCATCAAGATACGCCTGTCGGAAATGCGCGGCGGCGGCGACATGACGCCGGCGCATCAGACCGAGGGTCTGGCTGAATTGGTCTGCTCCAACAGCTTTCGTTCCGACGACGCGGACAAGAACGCCGTCGGGCTGCTGCATCAGGAGATGCGGCGGCTGGACTCGCTCATCATGGCCCAGGCCGAGCCCGCCAAGGTGCCTGCCGGATCGGCGCTCGCCGTCGACCGCCATGTCTTTTCAGACGGCGTCACCCGCGCGCTCGCCGACCACCCCAATGTCGAGATCGTGCGCGAAAGGATCGACGCGCTGCCGTCGCGGGGCATGACCATCGTCGCGACCGGTCCACTGACCGCATCGGCGCTCGCCGCCAGCATCGGCGCGGCCGCCGGGATCGAGCATCTCGCCTTTTTCGACGCCATCGCGCCCGTCATCCATCGCGACAGCATCGACATGGACAAATGCTGGATGGCCAATCGTTGGGACAAGATCGGTCCGGGCGGCGGCGACGGCAAGGATTATATCAACTGCCCGATGGACAAGGACCAGTATCAGGCCTTCGTTCAGGGGCTGCTGGACGGCGAAAAGACCGAGTTCAAGGAATGGGAGGCGAGCACCCCCTATTTCGAGGGCTGCATGCCGATCGAGGTGATGGCCTCACGCGGCCCCGAAACGCTGCGCCACGGGCCGATGAAGCCGATGGGCCTCGACAATCCGCGCACTGGGCGCTGGCCCTATGCGGTGGTGCAGTTGCGGCAGGACAATGCGGCTGGCACCTTGTGGAACATGGTCGGTTTTCAGACCAAGCTCAAACATGGCGCGCAAATAGCGCTGTTCCGCACCATCCCGGGGCTGGAGAATGCCGAGTTCGCGCGGCTGGGCGGCTTGCACCGCAACACCTTCATTCAAAGCCCAAAGCTGCTGGACGCGACGCTGCGCCTCAAAAGCGCGCCGCATATCCGCTTTGCGGGGCAGATGACGGGCTGTGAGGGCTATGTCGAAAGCGCCGCCATCGGCTTGCTCGCCGGACGCTTCGCCGCGGCGGAAATTCTGGGCACGCGCTTTACGACGCCGCCGGCCGACACGGCATTGGGCGCGCTGCTCGGCCATGTGACGGGCAATGTCGAAACCGCCGACTATCAGCCGATGAA
>JBEVMZ010000018.1:0-8833 GCA_040508335.1 Sphingobium sp. | reverse complement strand
GTGTGGTCGAGGCCGCAAAATTCCGCGCAGACGCCCTGATAGACGCCGGGCGCGTCGGCCTGGATGCGCAGGACGTTCACCTGTCCGGGGATCGCGTCCATCTTGCCGCCGAGGCGCGGCACCCAGAAGCTGTGGATGACGTCGGCCGACGCGAGGCGCACGTCGATCGGGCGGCCGGCGGGGATGTGGAGCGTGCCCTGGCTCTCCGCGCCGCTTGGGGTCCGGAAGGTCCAGACCCATTGGCGGGCGGTCGCCTCCACCGTCACGACGTCGGGCGCGGGGCGGGCGATGGTGCGCTCGCCCAGCATCAGCGCATAGCCGAGCAGGACGGTGAGCACGGCGGCGGGCATGGCGAGGCCGAGTGCGCCGAGCCAAAGTTTCGTGCCGCCTTTCCGCGCCGCGCGGCCCTTGCTGAAGGGCAGGGCGAGCAGGGTCAGGACCAGAAGGGTGAGCAACGCGGCGCCGCCGAGCATCACCCACCAGAGCGTCGCGATATCGCTCGCCGCCGGGCCTGCCGCATCGAGGGTGGAGAGCGGCCCGGCGCAGGATGCCGTCATCAGCAGTGGCATCAGGGCTGGAATAGTCGCGCCCGGTCTGCGCATGATGGGGCCATGAGCATGAACGACACGGCCAAGAGCGAAGCGATCGAGGAAGAGGGCACGCTGGTCGACCCGATCGAGGCGCAGGGGCATTTCCATCGCACCGAATCGAAGATCGCGGTGGCGGGGCATCCGCTCCATGCGATGTTCGTCGCCTTTCCGATCGCGCTCGCCATGTGCACGCTGGGCGCGGACGCTTTCTACTGGTGGACGGGCGATGTCTTCTGGGCGCGCGCGGCCTTGTGGGCGAGCGGCATGGCCTTTCTGTTCGGGTTGCTCGCCGGGCTGTCGGGCACGGTCGAACTGCTGCTGGTGCCCGGCATCCGCGCGCGGGCGGCGAGCTGGACCCATTTCATCATCGCGGTGATGCTGCTGTCCATTCTCGGCGCAAACTGGGGCTATCGGCTGACCGGCGGCTATGAGCAGACCGTGCTGCCCTTTGGCATATTGCTGTCCGCCTTTGCGGCGGGCTTTACCGCCGTCACCGGCTGGCATGGGGGGAAATTGGTGTTCGACTATCACATCGGCACCTCATCCACCGGCAAGGGCTGATCGCGCGGGGTGACAAGCCAGTCGGGGGCGAGATCGCCGTCGATCGGGGGCTTGGCCAGCACCAGGATCAGGATCGCGGCGATGGCGGCGAAGACCGCCGTCAGCGCGATATGCGACCAGAAGCGCGGGGGCACGTAAGCGCCCTGCCGTTCGCCGACGATCAGCGTGATATGGCCGATCCAGGCGTGGAGCAGGACCAGCATGCCGACACCCACCAGCTTTGCGAACATCCATGGCGTGAAGACGCCGGCCAGGAAGATGAGCGCGGTGCCCGCCGCGATGGTGATGACGGCGGCGGGGGTGACGATGAGGGTATAGGCGCGGTGCGTGAGCAGCCGCAGGCGCGCATAGTCGAGCTGTTCATGGTCGGCATTGTGCTTGGCGAGCATCAGCGGCAGGGCGATGACGCCGGCGCACCAGATGGCGAGGGCGGCGATATGGAGGAACTTGATCGCTATGATCATGCGGTCGCCGCCGTTCTTGTCCAGAGCCTGCGGGCGATGAGCGCGGTGGCGAGCGCGTAGGGGAGTATGCCGGGCACCCACATGATGAGACCCGCGAGCTGCTGGTCGGCGAGCGGGGCGAGGCCCCAGACCTGCGTCGTCGTCGCATGGGCGGCGTAGAGTGCGCGCGGGGCGAAGGTGAGGAGCGCGCCGAGCATGCCCATTTGCGCCATCGCGGCGATGGCGGTGAGCGCGGCGGGGATAGGCGCGGCGGCGAAGAGGGCGCGCCATGACAGGGTTGCGGTGGCGAGCAGGCTGAGCTGCATCAGCCAGTAGATGGCGGTGTCGGTTAGCGCCCGGTCATACAGCGCGGGGAGATGCCAGGCCCAGAGCGTCGCGGTGGCGGCGAGGAAGCTGGGGACGAGCGCGGTAGCACGGCGGGCTGGGAAGGCCAGCGCGAACAAAGGCGCGGCGACGGCGACGAGCAGGATATGATGCGCCGCGCGCGCGGCGAAGAGCGCGACGCTGAGCGCGCAGAGCGGGGAGACGAAGGCGACGGCGAGGGCGGCGACGCCGGCAAGCGCGAAACCGGGACGGGGCGCGCGCAGGGCCAAGGCTGTGCCGATGGCGAGCGCCAGCAGCAGCACGGGATCGAAATTCCAGCGCAGCAGCCATTCCTGCGGCAGTGGCGGCGTCCCGCAATAGCTAGTCATAGGTCCCCTCCGGCTGTCGCGGTTCCTCGTCCCCCATCACTATGCCTGCCTGCGCGCGCAAGTCACCATGCCATGCGGACGGGCACGGCCTTGGACGCGGGGGTCTTTGATTTGCGGTCGTGGTGCGAGAGCGCGATCAGCGGGTTCATTTCGGGATAATAGCCCACGATCGTGCCAGCGGGGAGGTCGTAGGGGACGATCTCCAGCCCTTCGACGCGGCGGTCATGCCCGTCCTGCGCGTCGCCGACCAGCGCAACGCGCTGGCCTGCGGTCAAGCCCGCGGCGGTGATGTCGGCGGACGACATCAGCACGACGTCACGCTTGCCCTCTATGCCGCGCAGGCGATCGCTATAGCCGTAGATGGTGGTGTTGAACTGGTCGTTGGAGCGGGTGGTGACGAGGCGGTAGCGGCCGGGCGCGTCCTCGACATCAGTGGCTGCGAGCATGGCGGGCGCGGTGAAATGCGCTTTCTCATCGTTGGTCTTCCATTCCCGCTCGCGCGCGCTGTTGCCGCGATAGAAGCCACCGGGCTGAAACATGCGGGCGCTGAAATCATGGAATTGCTCGGGATAGGTTTCGGCAATCAGATCGCGCACCAGCCCATAATCGCCGGTCCAGGCGTCCCACTTCACCTTGGGATTGGGGTCGAGCGTCGCCTTGGCCATGCCGGCGACGATGGCGAGTTCCGACAGCAGATGCCTGGACGCCGGCGTGCGGTGGCCGCGCGAGCCGTGGATATGGCTGAAGCTGTCCTCGATCGTCACGGTCTGCGGTCCGCCCGCCTGTTCATCCTCCTCGCTGCGGCCGAGGCAGGGGAGGAGATAGGCGACCCGGCCATTGAAGAGATGGCTGCGGTTGAGCTTGGTCGCGATCTGGACGGTGAGGGCCATATTTTCCCACGCCGGTTCGATGCGCGACTGGTCGGGGACGGCGCGCAGGAAATTGCCGCCGAGGCCAATGAAGGCCTGCACGCTGCCGTCGAGCACCCCTTCGCAGACCTCGACCGTGGTGCGGCCGGTGTCGCGCGGGGGATTAAAGCCGAACTGCTCGGCGATCTTGTCGAGCGGCACGAGTTCGGGCTTTTCCGACATGCCGACGGTGCGCTGTCCCTGCACATTGCTGTGGCCGCGCACCGGGCAGATGCCGGCGCCTTCCTTGCCGATATGGCCGCGCATCAGCAGCAGATTGACGAGCATGGCGATGTTTTCAAAGCCATGGACATGTTGGGTGAGGCCCATGCCATAGACGCCGATGACGCGATCGGCGTTCACATAGACGCGGCCGGCTTCTTCGAGCGCGGCGCGGGTCAGGCCGGATTCCTGCTCGATCCGTTCCCAGGAGGTGGCGTCGGCGCGCGCCTTGAACGTGTCGAAGCCGCTGGTGTGCTGTGCGATGAAGGCGTGGTCGATCAGGGTGCCGCCACGCTTCTCATCCTCGGCCAGCACATATTTGCACAGGCCCATGATCGCGGCGATGTCGCCGCCCGCGCGGACCTGATGATATTGCTCGCTGATCTTCGTTGACGCGCCGGTCAGCATCTCGACCGGGCTTTGCGGGTTCTTGAAGCTGACAAGCCCGGTTTCGCGCACCGGGTTGAAGGTCACGATATGGCAGCCGCGCTTGGCCGCCTGCTGCAAGGGGTGGAGGAAGCGCGGGCTGTTGGTGCCGGGATTCTGGCCGAAGAAGAAGAGCGCGTCGCATTTTTCGAAGTCTTCGAGAATGCAGGTGCCGACCGGCGAGCCGATCAGTTCCTTGAGCGTCACCGAAGTCGTCTCATGACACATGTTGGAGCTGTCGGGCAGATTATTGTGGCCGTAAAGCCGGGCATAGAGCGCGTAGAGATAGGTGGTTTCGAGAGACGCGCGGCCCGAGGCGTAGAAGATCGCCGATTTGGGGTCGATGGCGTGCAGTCCCTTGCCGATGGCGGCGAAGGCTTCGTCCCAGCTGCATTCGACATAATGATCGGTGGCGGCGTCGTAGCGCATCGGATGGGTGAGGCGGCCCTCCTGCTCCAGATCATGGTCGGGCCATTGGCGCAGCTGGGTGACGCTGTGGCGCGCGAAGAAATCGGGGGTGGCGCGGCGGGTGGTGAGTTCCCATAGCGTTGCCTTGGCGCCGTTCTCGCAAAATTCGAAAGCGTGGGGATGCTTGGGCTTGCCCCAGGCGCAGCTGGTGCACATGAAGCCGCCAGCCTTGTTCTGCTCGCGCAGGGTGGCGAGGACGGCGGGGGTGGGCTTTTCGCGGGCCAGCACTTCGCGCATGCCGCGCACCGAACCCCAGCCGCCGGCCGAACTATTATATTTCACCGTGTCGATCGGCTTATCCACAAACACCCTCCTTCGGCACGCGCTTCCCCTTTGGGGAAAGGGCCGGGAAACCGCGATGTTCCGTTCGCCGCTGAATATACGCTATTTAACACATGGGAAAGCGCCGGGACCGACGGCCCCGGCGCTTCATGCCTTACCAGCTGAGGTTGATCCGGCCGTAGAGATAGCGGCCGTTGAACCCGAAGGGCGAATAATAAGGGAAGCCGACCAGACCCGTGCTGTTGAGGCGCGCTTCCACCGCGTCGGGATAGGTGTCGAACAGATTGTTCGCGCCGATCGCGACGTTGAGGTTGCGAATGACCTGATAGCGCGCTTCGAGATCGAAGATGGTGTGCTTGCCGGTGTGGATGTCGTCCGCCGACAGGCCGTTGCTGCTCGGCTGGATCACATCGCCATAGTAGGATGCGCGCGCGGTGACGCCCAGATCCTGCAAGGTCCAGTCGATCGTCCCGACCAGCTTGGTGCGCGGCGTGCCCTTTTCGAACGAGACGATGCGCTGGCGCGAGAAGATCGGCAGTGTCGCGGTGCCGACCGAGGAGGTGATCGTCGCGGCTGCGGGCGCGCGGGTGATCTCGATCTCGTTGAAATTGGCGGCCGCCGTCAGATCGAAGACGCCGAGATTTTCGGTCGGCGCGCGGTAGTGGGCGACGACGTCGATGCCGCGCGTGCGCGAGCGGATGCCGTTGAGGAAATAGCGCCCGGCGGTGACGGCGGTGATGCCCTCGTCGCGGAGGCGACCGATGACGACCGCGCCGCTTAAGTTTTCTGACAGCGCGATCTGGTCGCGGATCTTGATCTGATAAGCATCGACCGAGAGATCGAAGCCGCCCGAGCGGATGACGAAGCCGCCCGAAATGTTGCGCGACTTTTCAGGCCGCAGCGCCTGGCCGCCGAGCGCGGCGCCGACCGGGCTGGTCGAGGGGAAGAGGCCGGTTTCGACGATCGTGCCGCTGCTGTCCAGAACGGCGGCGGTGGAGGTGAAATATTGCTGTTGCAAGGACGGCGCGCGGAAGCCGGTCGAGCCGGTGGCGCGGACGGCGAACCAGGGCGCGACATCGTAGCGCAAGCTGAGCTTCCCGGTCGCGGTGCTGCCGAAGTCGGAATAGCTTTCGGCGCGGCCGGCGACGCCGATCGTCAGTTCCTCGACGGGCTTTGCTTCGACATCGAGATAGACGGAGAAGTTGTTGCGGCTGACGTCCACCTCGTTCGAGGGCTGAAAGCCGGGGAAGCCCTGCGCGCCTGAACCAAGGTTCGAGGCGGCGCCCGGCGCGCGGTTGTAGGAGGCAGGCTCGCCCGCGCCGATCTTGAAGCCTTCGCGGCGATATTCCTGGCCGAAGGCGAGGTTGATCGTGCCCTGGCCGAGCGCAAATTCCTGCGACACGTCGATGCCGGCGACCAACTGGTCATAGGCGAGGCGGCCGGAATAGAAATCGGTCGGCGAGGCCGCGCCATAGGTGGCGTTGCCCGAATTGTTGGTGTTGAAGCGCAGCGTGTTGCGGCCGTAGGAGAGGTTGAGATCGATGTTCCAGCCCGACACTTCGCCGCGCGTACCGACGGCGGCGGTCAGATCCTTCGACCGGACGTCGATCAGCGGGGTGAAGCCGTCGGGATAAAGAGTGGCGAGCGCATTGGCGCTGGCATTGGCATTGGCACCAATGCCGCCGACGATGCGCGGGGTGGCCGCGCTTTCGCTGTCGCGATGCTGATAGCCGGCAAAGCCGTACAGCTCAAAGCCGGTGTCGCCCAGCGGGTGCGCGGCGTTGGCGTAGACCGTATATTGCTTGACGTCGGGATCGCCGAAGCGCGAGCGGACGCGGATCGGCGTCCTGCGCGGGTCGAAGTCGCCGCGGCTGGTGGCACCGCGGTCGAGATATTCGCCCGAGAGCGTCAGGAAGCCTTCGGCGCCGAGCGCGAAGCCCTGCCAGCCGGCCACGGTCACGGTCTTGCCGTCGCGGGCATTGCGCGAGCCGCGCGCGGTGTCGACGTCGGTGACGTTCTGGCCATAGCTGACCGTCGCGCCGCCGCCGCTGCGTGCTTCGCGCAGGCGCAGATTGACGACGCCGGCGATGGCGTCGGAGCCATATTGCGCCGCCGCGCCATCGCGCAGCACTTCGACACGCTCAAGCGCAACCGAGGGAATGGTGTTGAGATCGACCGCCGCCGCGCCGCGTCCGACCGAGCCGTTGGTGTTGAGCAGCGCGGAGGTATGCGCGCGCACGCCGTTGATAAGGACCAGCGTCTGGTCAGGCGAAAGGCCGCGCAGCGTCGCCGGGCGGATCGAATCGGTGCCGTCGACGGCGGAGGGACGGCCGAAGGTGATCGACGGGGTAACGGCGGCGAGCGCCGTGCCGAGTTCGGTCGTGCCCTGGCGGCGCAGCGCCTCGCCAGAGAGGACATCGACCGGTGCGACGGCGTCGAGCCGGGTGCGGCCGACTGCGCGCGTGCCGGTGACGATGATTTCGCTGTCGGCGGCGGTCGCGCCATCGGCCGCATCCTGGGCATAAGCCGACAGAGGCAGCGCGCCGAGCGCGGCCGTCAGCAGCAGGGAAAGGCGATAGTCGGTCATGATGAAGTGGCCCCTTTCATGCGCGCGGCCGGTCCGTTGCTGGAAAACCTGTGCCGCTTTTCGATGGGGTGGATATTCTCAATGGCAAGCATAGACAAATGAGGATTTCTATGGCCGCGCCTTTTGCGGCTTTGCCGTTGCGCAAATGTCTCGGTGCGGCCTGAGCGGCGCTCGCTGATTGGCTATCGGGGGCCAATCCCCAAGGGATCGGCGAGAAAAGTGGTGCGGTCGAGAAGACTCGAACTTCCACGGCCTTTCGGCCACAACGACCTCAACGTTGCGCGTCTACCAGTTCCGCCACGACCGCACACTTCAAGGGGAACCGGCGGCGCCGGACCCTGGTAGGTGGCGGCCATTAGCAAAGGGACAGGCCCCATGCAACAACCTATCTGCATGGGCGTTGGACTTCTTTTCCAGGTGGCGAAGAGAGGAGCCCATGTCGTCGCGTTTTTGGTTGCTGGGTAGCGGCACTATGGTCGCGGCCGCCTGCGTAGGGCTGTTGCTGGGCGGCTATGCCACGACGACGCCGCTCGGAACCGGGATGAGCGGCGCTTCGGACCATGAGGCGATGTTAGCGGAGGGCGACGGGATGGGCGCCGGGGCGTCTGCAAGTGGCGACCTTGGCCTGTCGATGACGCCAACCATGCCAGTCGTCTGCAAGGGCTGTGGGCCGACCCTTTCCGACCGCCGCTTTGCCGCCGACATGGCCGGGCTCGGCGCAGACAGCTATGTGACCGGGTCGACCGACGCGATCGTGCAGGATTATTTGACCGACGATCCGCCGCCGCCGGTCGATCTGCTAGAGCCGGTCGAGGCACGGCCCGTTCCGGTGGTGCGGGCCGCGCCGTTGCCGCCTGCCGTCGTGCGAATCGCGCGGGGCGGGCAGGCGCCGGAGATGGCACCCGCGCCGCAGATCGAAGCAGGCGTGGCGACCGCCTCGGCCGCCACGATGCAGTAAGACCTACTCGGCGGCGATCATGTCCGCCGGGCGATCGCTCAGCGGATGGGCAAGGCGTCCGAGCATCTCCTTGGGGCAGACCTGCCAGACCCTGCCCCGCCAGCGATCCCAGTCGTCGAGCACGCTGTTGGACCATTTGCTGTCGGTCGCCACCGCATGTTCGGCGATCAGCGCTTTCAACTGCGCTTCCCAATGGGCGCTGTCGAGGCGTTGCCAGACGATGCTTTCCGGATTGGCGCGCTTGGGGAAGTGGCCATGCTCGTCGAGGATGAAGGCCATGCCGCCGGTCATGCCCGCGCCGAAATTCGCGCCGGTGTCGCCCAGGATCACCGCCGTGCCACCGGTCATATATTCGCAGCCATTGGCGCCGCAGCCCTCGACCACGACGGTCGCACCCGAATTGCGCACGGCGAACCGCTCGCCCGCCTGGCCGGCCGCGAACAGCTTGCCGCTGGTCGCGCCGTAGAGGACGGTGTTGCCGATGATCGTATTGTCCTTGCTCGACAGCGGCGAGGAGACGGTCGTGCGTATCTTGATGATGCCGCCCGACAGGCCCTTGCCAACATAGTCGTTGGCGTCGCCGAAGACTTCGAGGGTGATGCCCTTGCAGAGGAACGCGCCCAGCGACTGACCGGCGGAGCCGCGCAGGCGGACGGTCAGGTGGCCGTCCGCAAG
>JBEVMZ010000047.1:0-8751 GCA_040508335.1 Sphingobium sp. | reverse complement strand
GCGGAGGATCGCGGCTTCCAGTTCCTCGATCCGCTTGGGGAGCAGGTCGAGATCGCGCTGATCCTTATAGCTTAATTTGGTCGCGGCGGTGCGCGGCGGTGGCGCGGCGGCCTCGGCCTTCTTCTCGACCTTGGGCGCATTCCGCTGCTGCCGCTTGGCGACCCAATCGGCATAGCCGCCGACGATGACGTCGACATAGCCAGACCCGTCGAGGCCTAGCGTCATCGTCACCGTCCGATCGAGAAAGTCACGATCATGGCTGACGATCAGCACCGTGCCGTCATAATCGGCGATGACTTCCTGAAGAAGGTCGAGTGTTTCCAGATCCAGATCGTTGGTCGGTTCGTCCAGCACCAGCAGATTGGATTCGCGCGCAAATTCCCGCGCGAAGAGCAGGCGCGAGCGCTCGCCGCCCGACAGGGTGCCGACCTTCGCTTCGGCGAGCGACGGGTCGAACAAAAAATCCTTGAGATAGCCATGGACATGCTTGCGTGACCCACGCACGTCGATCCAGTCGCCGCCCTCGGCCAGCACGTCGCGCACTGTCTTGTCGGGCTGCATCAGGCTGCGCTGCTGGTCGATGAAGATCATGTCGAGAGTCTGGGCCAGCGTGACCTGTCCGCTGTCGGGCGCAAGGCTGCCGGTCAAGATCTTAAGCAGCGTCGTCTTGCCAGCGCCATTGCCGCCGACGATGCCGATCCGGTCGCCGCGCTGGACCCGCAGCGAAAGATCGCGGATGACGGCGCGGTCGCCGAAATTCTTGGCGACATGCTCGGCCTTGATGACGCTCTTGGTCTTGCTGTCGTCGGCAGCGACCGCGATCTTGGCGATGCCCTGCGGCCCGACCATCGCGGCGCGCTGCGCGCGCATGTCGTATAGCTTGGCGAGGCGGCCCTGGTTGCGCTTGCGCCGGGCGGTGACCCCGCGTTCGAACCAATGCGCCTCGATCTTGAGCTTGGCGTCGAGCTTGTCGGCGGCGCGCGCCTCCTCGGCATAGACCTGCTCCATCCATTGCTCGAAACCGCCGAAACCGATCTCGGCCCGGCGCATCTGGCCGCGGTCGAGCCACAGCGTCTGGCGCGTCAGCCGGGTCAGGAAGGCGCGGTCGTGGCTGATGACAATGAAGGCGCCGGTATAGCGCCCAAGCCACCCTTCGAGCCAGGCGATGGCGTCGATGTCGAGATGGTTTGTCGGCTCGTCCAGCAGCAATAGGTCAGGCTCGCTCGCCAGCGCGCGGGCGATGGCGGCGCGTCGGCGCTCGCCCCCGCTCGCGGTCGCCGCTTCGCGCGACAGGTCGATGCCGAGTTGGCTGGCGATCGCCTCCACCTCATGGACTTCCGGCGCATATTGGCCGGCGAGTGCAAAATCGCGCAGCGTCGCGAAGCCGCGCACATCGGGGTCCTGCTCAAGCTGAATGACCCGCGCGCCAGGCTGGACCGAACGGGTGCCGCGATCCGGCTCGATGCTGCCGGCGATCAGCTTCAACAGCGTTGTCTTGCCGGCACCGTTGCGCCCGATCAGCGCCAGCCGGTCGCGCGCGCCGACATGAATGTCGATCCCTTCGAACAGCCAGTGCGCGCCCTGGGAAAGGCCAAGATTTTCGTAGGAAAGAAGAGGTGCCGCCATGGATGAGGCAGCTAGGCCCTCGGGCGATCCGGGGCAAGGGGGCGGCGTCGGTCGTGACCTTCGCGGAACGAAATCTGTCTGACGGGTTTCAACGCTCATCAGCGTCGGTTCATCGCCAATCGGTCACATCCATTGGCTCCATCCTTTCGGAGAACTTCATCCATGAAATCCAGCCTCGCCTTTCTGACGCTCGCCGCTGCGGCACTTCCGGCGGCCGCCTTTGCCCAGACGAATGTCACCATTGCCGAAACCGCGCCGGTGGTGACGCTCAACGTGACCGAAAGCGTCGAGGCGAGCCCGGACATCGCAACGGTCGGAACGGGCGTGCAGACGCGCGCGCCGACGGCCGCCCAGGCGATGCAGGACAATGCAACCAAGACGACGCGCCTTGTCGACGCGCTGGCCAAGGCCGGGATCGCCAAGAAGGACATCCAGACGAGCGGCATCAACCTGTCGGCCCAATATGATTATAGCGACCGGCCCGGACAGCCTGCCGGCCCACGCTTCCTTGGTTATGAGGCGTCGAACCAGCTGACGGTCAAGCTGCGCGACGTGAAGCGCGTCGGCTCTCTGCTCGATGCGATGGTGCAGGCCGGGGCGACCAACATCAACGGGCCGACCTTCACGATCGACGACCCCTCCCCTCTGATCGTACAGGCGCGTGGGCAGGCGCTGCGCACGGCCAAGACCCAGGCCGACTATTATGCGCAGGCCGCCGGCTTCCCCAGCGCGCGGCTTGTCTCCATCGCTGAAAGCAATAGCGGCGGCACGCCGCCAATGCCGGTCGCCGTAACGGCGCAGCGGTTCAAGACCGATGCCGCGACGCCGGTCGAACCTGGGCAGGTCAGCGCGTCTGTGACGCTCACCGTACAATATGCGCTGGAACGCTAAACCATGAATATGATGCGGCGGGCGAACCGAACCGCCGCATCATTCACCACCTGTTCAATGGCTGATGCATATGCAACACCCATGAACATGACGCTGAAAGCCATGATTGCGGGTCTTGGAATGATGGCGGCCCTCGGCCCTTTGCAGCCGTCGACCGCCGCCGGGCGAGATCGGCAGCATGAGCAAAATGCCGCGCGCCGCGCCATGCTCGATGGACAGGTCATGCCTTTTTCGATGATAAAGCGGCGCGTGGACGCACAGATGGGCGGCGCGACCTATGTCGGCAGCGAATTCGACCCCTCGTCCAATCGGTATCGATTAAAATATGTTAGAAATGGCAAGGTCGTCTGGGTTGATGCGGATGGCCGGACTGGCGATATAACCGGCTGGGCGCGCTGACGCGCCGGCACAGCAATTCAAGGGGCAGGCTTGCATGCGTCTGTTGATCGTCGAAGATGAACCGAGCCTGGGGCAGCAGCTCCGCAATACGCTTGAGGGCGCTGGCTATGCCGTCGATCTCGCCACCGATGGCGAAGATGGGCATTTCCTGGGATCGACGGAAAGCTATGATGCCGTCGTGCTCGACCTGGGCCTGCCGACCATCGACGGGCTGACTGTCCTCGATCGCTGGCGCAAGGATGGGAAAGCCTTCCCCGTTCTCGTCCTGACCGCGCGCGACAGCTGGTCGGACAAGGTGGCCGGCCTTGACGCGGGGGCGGACGATTATCTGGCCAAGCCGTTCCAGTCGGAGGAATTGATCGCCCGCTTGCGCGCGCTCATCCGCCGCGCATCGGGCAATGCGTCGAGCGAACTGATCGCCGGCGACGTCCGCCTGGACACACGTTCGGGCAAGGTGACTCTCAAGGGCGAGCCGGTAAAGCTGACCGCGCAGGAATATAAGCTGCTCTCCTATCTTCTGCACCACAAGGGCAAGGTCGTCAGCCGCACCGAGCTGATCGAACATATCTACGATCAAGATTTCGACCGCGATTCCAATACGATCGAGGTGTTCGTTACGCGCATCCGTAAGAAGCTGGGCGCCGACGTCATCACCACGATCCGCGGCCTTGGCTATAGCCTCGACGAACCGGGGCGGTGATGGCCGTAACAGACAGGCGTTGAGGCGGGGTGTCGCCAATGCCTGATCCTGCGCAACCATCCACGGGTCCGGACGGCCACTGGTGACCGCCCTTATGCCGCCTGCGACCGTTCGCTCAACCGGCTCGCTTTCCCGCCGGATGATCGGTATCGCGGCGCTGTGGATCAGCGTCCTGCTGCTCGGCGGCGGCGTCGCGCTCGACCGGGTGCTGAGCGACGCGATCACGCGCAATTTCGACGACGGCATGAACTATGTGCTGACCGCGATGATCGCGGTGGCGGAAATCGGACCGGACGGAGAAGTCCTGTTCAACCGCCAGCTTGCCGACCAGCGCTTTCTTGAGCCCAATAGCGGCCTTTATTACCAGATCAGCGCAAGAGGTCATGAAGACTGGCGCTCCCGCTCGCTGTGGGACCGGGCGTTGAAAGCACCCCACGACCATCGGGACAACGGCTTTCACGTCTATGACAGCAAGCAGTTCCCCGGCGAAGACCTGCGCATCATGGAGCGGACGGTCGTCCTGCCCGGCTCCGACACGCGCTGGATGTTCATGGTGGCGCAGGCGCGCGCGGGCCTCAATGCGCAGATCAAGACGCTGCGCACGACTCTCTTCAACAGCTTTGCGATACTAGCGCTGGGCCTGATTGTGCTGGCGACGCTACAGACGCTGTATGGTCTGCGTCCCTTGCGCAAGGTGCGCAGGGAGATCGTGCGGATGCGCGCGGGCGAGCAGAATCGCGTCGTCGAACCGATGCCGACCGAAGTGCTGCCGATGGTCGAGGAGCTGAATGCTCTCCTCGCTCATAATGAGCGACAGGCCGAAGAGGCGCGCACCCATGCCGGCAATCTTGCCCATGCGCTCAAGACGCCGCTCACCGTCATCATGAACGATGCGACCGCGCGGTCACCGAACCTTGGCGACACGGTGATCCGTGAAGCGACGACGATGCGGCGGCAGGTCGATCATCATCTCGCCCGCGCGCGCGCGATCGGCCGGCGCGGGGCGGCCCAGAGCCGCGCCGACGTATGGCCGAGCCTGGAAGCGGTCGAGCGCGCGGTTCGCCAGCTTTATCCGGCGGCGCGCATCGACATGGACGGGGACAAGAACACGTCGGTGCGCGCCGAGCGGCAGGATTTGGACGAGATGCTCGGCAATCTCATCGAAAACGCAGCCAAATACGGTGGCGGCAGCGTCTTTGCGACGGTCGTTCGCGCCGGCGACATGATCGAGATATTGGTCGAGGACGATGGCGTCGGCATCCCGGAAGAGGAACGCGAGCGCATCTTCGATCGCGGGGTGCGTCTCGATTCGGGCAAGCCTGGCACCGGCCTCGGGCTCGCCATCGTGCGGGATGTCGCCGAAATCTACGGCGGCACGGTGGCGCTTGAAGAGAGCGAGGATTTGGGCGGCCTGATGGCGCGGTTGCGGCTGCCGGCGGGCTGATGCGGCGACATCTTTATCTGGCGGGAGGGTTTCTGTCGCTCGGCCTTGGCGCGATCGGGGCGTTCCTGCCTCTGCTGCCGACCGTGCCGTTCATGATCCTTGCCGCCTTTTGCTTCGCGCGATCCGATCCGAAACTGGAGGTGCGGCTGCTCGACCATCGGCATTTCGGCCCGCATATCCGCCACTGGCGCGAGCGCGGCGCGATCAGCCGTAAGGGCAAGCAGGCGGCGCTTGGCGCCTTTGCCTTCAGCGCCGTCCTCGCGCTGATCGTCTCGCCGTTTCCGTGGAACCTGATCCCGCTCGCTGCCGCGCTGATCGGCGGCAGCTGGATTTGGACGCGCCCCGAACGCTGACGGGGCGTTGCTTTCAGTTCGTCGCCAGGATCATGTTGCGCACCTGGGGGTAGACCTGATTTTCCCATTTGCTGCCGGAGAAGACGCCATAGTGGCCAACGCCGGGCTGAAGATGCTGGCGTTTGAGATGGGGGCGCAGGTTGGTGCAGAGCGTATGCGCCGCCGCCGTCTGCCCGACGGCGCAGACATCGTCACGCTCGCCCTCGACCGTGAGCAGCGCGGTCCGACGGATGGCGCCGCAGTCGACGAGCCGACCGCGATGCATGAGTTCGCCCTTCGCCAGCAGTGTGCGCTGAAAGACCCGGTCGACGGTTTCGAGATAGAAGTCGGCCGTCATGTCGAGGACGGCGAAATATTCGGCGTAGAAATCCTTGATCTTCTGCGCGTCCTCGTCATTCCCGTCGGCTAGCAACTGGTACAGTTCCCGGTTCTGCGCGCCATGGCGGCCAAGGTTCATCGACATGAAGGCGGATAGCTGAAGAAAGCCGGGATAGACGCGCCGGCCAGCGCCCGCAAAGCGCAGCGGCACGGTGCTGATGAGCGTGCGCTCAAACCATTCGAGCGGCTTTTCATTGGCGAGTTCGTTGACGACGGTCGGCGCAACGCGCGTGTCGATCGGCCCGCCCATTAATGTCATAGAGCGCGGGGTCGCAGGGTCCTTGTCTTCCGACATCAGTGCAACTGCGGCGAGCGCCGGGACGCAGGGCTGGCAGACTGAGAGCAAATGCGCGCCCGGCCCCATTTCCTGGAAGAAGGTGATCACATAGTCGACATAATCCTCGAACCCGAAGCGGCCGGCCGCCAACGGAACGTCGCGCGCATTTTTCCAGTCGGTAATATAGACGTCGTGATCGCGCAGCAGCGTTTCGACGGTGTTTCGCAAGAGCGTCGAGAAATGACCCGATAAGGGCGCCACCACCAAAACGCGCGGCTGGGGCGTGTCGACCTCATCCTTAACGAAGTGCAGCAGGCTGCCGAACGGCAGGTCGAGGGCGATTTCCTCTCGCACGGACACCGTAGAGTTGCCGCTGCGCACGGCATCGATGGCATAGGGCGGGCGATGGTGGGTTAGCTTTGCCCCCTGAAACACATCTGCCAGCGCGAACATGCGACGTGTCATCGGCCAGTTGGCGACGGGCGCGAAACGCTCCCGCATGCTCACTGCCGTCGACGCTAGAAAACGCGCCGGCGCGAGCATATCGTTCATCGCCTGATATCCGCTATACAGCATTCGCATCGTCACACTTGCGCCTTATTCCGCCTGGACGATAATGATTCGCCCTTCGCCACTTAACACATATAGTCTTTTTATGTTGCACCGCATCATCGATCGTCGAAGATAGCATAGTCTCTGGGAGAACAGCATGCCGGTCGCAGAACTCACTCTGTCGAGCAAAAACTACTCCTCCTGGTCCCTGCGCGGATGGCTGCTTTGCCGTCTCGCTGGGCTCGACGTGAATGAAACCCTGATCGGCATAGAGCATCCCGATACCCGCGCCGAACTGTTGCTGCTGTCGCCCTCCGTCCTCGTCCCGCGCCTGACGCATGAGGGCGCAAGCGTCTGGGATACGCTGGCGATCGCTGAATATCTGCATGAGCTTTACCCCTATGCCGGCATGTATCCCGCCGAGCGGATCGTGCGGGCGCATTGTCGTTCGGTGTCCGGCGAAATCCATTCGGGCTTTGCCAATCTGCGATCCGCGCTGCCGATGAACCTAAAGGTCCGGCATGAAAAATTCCCCCTTTTTCCCGGGGCAAAGCCCGATATCGAGCGCATCGAGGCCATATGGGGAGAATGTCTTTCCGCTTATGGCGGACCATGGCTCTTTGGGGCGGCGCCGACCGTCGCCGACGCCATGTTCGCGCCGGTCGCGCAGCGTTTCCTGACATATGCGATCAGGCTGTCGCCCGCGGCGGCTGACTATTGCGCTACCATCAACGGTTGGCCGCTGATGCGCGAGTGGATCGACGCGGCCCGCCACGAACCTGAAGAGATGGAAGAGCTGGACTATGAATTCTAGGCGCGCCTGACGTGCGCATGTGGAGCAAGCCCAAGATTTGCTAAACCCCTCCATATGCATTCTCGATTGAATGCGCCCGCGCCGTGCGCCATGTGGCGATCATGGCACAATATTTTCCTTCGACCGTCCACCTGGTGGGCGCGGGCCCGGGCGATCCCGACCTGCTGACGGTGCGGGCCGCCCGCCTGATCGCGCATGCCGAAGTGATCGTTCATGACGGGTTGGTGTCCGAAGCGATCATCGATCTGGCCGGCCCGGATGCCGAATTCATATCGGTGGCAAAGCAGCGCAGTCGCCATTCTATGCCGCAGGAGGCGATCAATGCCCTGCTCGTGTCTCTGGCGCTGGAAGGCCGCGCGGTGGTGCGTTTGAAGGGCGGAGACCCTTTCGTCTTCGGGCGGGGTGGCGAGGAAGTCGAGGCGTTGCGCGCCGCTGGCGTGCCCGTTGAAGTGGTGCCGGGCATCAGTGCGGCGATCGGCTGCGCGGCGCAGGCCCAATTGCCCTTGACCCATCGCGCAGCATCGAGCGCGGTCAGTTTCGTTGCGGGGCAGTGCAAGGGACTGACGGAGCAGGATTGGTCGGGCCTCGCCGGCAAGGGCCGCACTCTTGTCATCTATATGGGCGTTGCGACGGCACGCGATATCGCCGACAAGCTGATGGCGGATGGCGTGTCCCCGGCCCTGCCGGTCGCGGTGATCGAAAATGGTACGCGCGCCGACATGCGCACGCTTCGTACTCTACTTGCCGATCTGGGCAACATGGTGGTGCGCGAACAAGTGAAGAGTCCGGCGCTGATCGTGGTTGGAGAAGTTGCGGCCCATGCGCGGGCGCAGGACAGCCTGTCGGCATGGGCCACGCAGGCTGAGACGATATCGGAGAATGGTGGGTGAAGATACTGACGGGCAATGATCTTGTGACAGGCGACGTCATCTGGTGGGCGGGCGACGGCTGGTCGCGTCAGGTCCAGGATTGCGTCGATGTCGGCGATCGGGGCGACGAGTTGGTTCGTACAGAAGAAGCCGGTCTGCGCGTGGTCGGCGCCTATGTGATCGACGCGACCATCACGGACGATGGCGTGCGCCCGGCCCACATCAAGGACCGCATCCGTGCGCTTGGGCCGACCGTGCGCCCCGACCTGACGCTGAAACCGAACGACGCCGATGCCGGCAACTGGGTGATCTGAACCATGTATCGCTATGACAGCTACGACCAGTCCATCGTCGACGCCCGCGTCGAGGAATTTCGCGACCAGGTGCAACGCCGCCTGACCGGCGCGCTGACCGAGGACCAGTTTAAGCCGCTCAGGTTGATGAACGG
>JBEVMZ010000038.1:0-27789 GCA_040508335.1 Sphingobium sp. | reverse complement strand
ATAAGCAGGGCGTGGATGCCGCCCTTTTCTTCATAGGACGGCGCATGATGGTCGCTATGGGCATAGACGAACTTTTCGTGCTCGGTGCCGATGCGCCAGCGATCCTTGGGCTTTTCGCCCTTGGCGAAGGCGGCGACCAGCTGGTCGCGGCTCTCGATCAGCGGGTCCTGGCCACCCGATTCCGTCCTCGTGCTCATGACCGCCCCTTAGCCCCTTTGCCCGGCACGTCAATCGGCGCGCGCGCGGCTTGGAATAGGGGCTGTGGTCGCCAAGATCAATCGCATGGCGAATCGCAACCTTTAGTCGTGCTCGCGCCAGTCGCCGTTGATCGCCATCCACGCCGCTGTCGCCGCGATCGCGGCGGTTTCCGCGCGCAGGATGCGGGGGCCGAGCGACACGCCGACCGCGCCCGGCGTCGCGCGGATCGCGTCGCGTTCGGCAGGATCGAAACCGCCCTCCGGTCCGATCAGGAACGCCGCCGCACCCGGATGCGCGCGCAGCGTCGCGTCGAGCGGTAGGCCGCCGGTTTCGTCGGCGAAGAAAAGATGCCGTCCCGCCGGCCAGTCGCGCAGCAGGGCGTCCAGCTTGATGAGGGCGCATAGCTCGGGCAGCGCGGTGCGGCCGCATTGTTCGGCCGCCTCGACCAGATGGCTGTGCAGCCGGTCGAGATTGAGCTTGTCCACCACCGCGCGACGTGTGGCGACCGGCTGGATACGCGCCACGCCGAGTTCGCAGGCCTTTTCCGCGATAAGGTCGATGCGCCCCTTGCGGATCGGCGCGCAGCACAGCCAGAAATCGGGAACGCTTTCGGGCGGCTTGGTCTGGCCCTCGCACAAGAGCAGCAGATCACGTTTGCGGACCGTATCGACGCGCGCCGCCCATTCGCCCGATCGCCCGTCGAACAGCAGCACGATATCGCCCTGCCTCACGCGCATGACGCTGATGAGATAATGGGCCGCATTGCCATCGACCGGCACGGCAATCCCTTCGCCCAGCTGCGTTTCGACATGAAGGCGCGGGGCGCTTTGCGGTGGCCAGGCGGGCGTAGCGGTCATTTCGGCGTCTTCCATGCGCGCCCGCTTGCCGGGCGCTGCGAGTTTCGTAAAGAGAGGCTGGCGTAAAGAGAAGGGGGCAAGGACATCACGTCCGAGCGGAGTATGACAAGCAGGTGAGCGAAGCGATCGTCCCGGACAGCGAGGCCCGCGGCCTGCTGGCGCGCCTGCCCCAGCGCCCGCGCGCGCTTGCCCAACTGGCGCGGCTCGATCGACCGATCGGCTGGTGGCTGCTCTTCTGGCCCTGTGCCTGGGGCGTGGCCTTGTCCGGCGCGCCGTCGGACAGCTGGTGGTTGCTCGCCTGGCTGCTGATGGGCAGTATCGTCATGCGTGGCGCGGGCTGCGTCCTCAACGATATTGTGGACCGCGATCTTGACGCGCGGGTGGAGCGGACCCGCAATCGACCGCTGCCAGCAGGCACGGTGTCGATGCGCACGGCCTGGATCTGGCTGGCGATGTTGCTGGCGATCGGCCTGATCGTCTGGCTGCGCATCGGTTGGCCGGCGCGGCTGTTGGCGCTCGCCACGCTGCCGGTGGTCGCGGCCTACCCTTATATGAAGCGCATCACCTGGTGGCCGCAGGCGTTTCTGGGCATCGTCTTTGGCTCCGGCGCGGTGATCGGGTTCGCGGGCGCGGCGGGCGTGATGTTCGACGCGCCGGCCGATTATGCGCCGCTGCACCGCGCGATGTGGCTGCTTTATGCGGGCACGATCCTCTGGGTCATTGGCTATGACACGATCTACGCGCTGCAGGACAAGGAAGACGATGCGCTGGCGGGCATCAAGTCCAGCGCGCGGGCGATGGGCGCGCATGTGCGGGCGGGCGTGGGTGCTTTTTATCTCGGCGCAGTCATCTTCTGGTCACTTGCCTTCTGGCAGATACGGCCCCATGCGCTCGGCCTGCTGGCGCTAGCGCCGATCGCGGCGCATCTTTTGTGGCAGGTCGCGACTTTGAAGGAGGACGGCATAGATCCGCTCGTCAAGTTCCGGGCCAACCGCTTTGCGGGACTGCTCATGTTCCTCGCCTGCCTCGTCGTGGGGACGGCATGAGGCCGCCCGAGCCAGGCCGCACCTGCTGGCGGATCGAGCAGGCGACGCAGGCGACGGTAATCGTCGATGCCGAACCCTATTTCCGCTACGCGCGCGCCGCGATGATGAAGGCCAAGCGCCGCATCATGCTGATCGGCTGGGATTTCGATCCGCGCATCAGCCTGGTCCGGCAGGAAGAAGCCGAAGACGGCGCGCCCGTCAGCATCGGCGACTATATCGGCTGGCTGGTGGAGCGCACGCCGGAGCTGGAGATATTCCTGCTGCGCTGGGACGTCGGCGCGCTGAAATCCATGGTGCGCCCGTCGACTCTGGTGACGACGCTGCGCTGGATGGCGCATCCGCGCATCACCGTGAAGCTTGACGGGCATCATCCGCCGGCCGGATCGCATCATCAGAAGATCGTCGTCATCGACGATTGCTTCGCCTTTTGCGGCGGGATCGACATGACCGCCGACCGGTGGGACACGCGGCATCATCGTGACGACGAACCATCGCGCAGCCATCCCGACGGGTCGCTTTACGGTCCCTGGCACGATGTGACGACGGCGCTCAGCGGCCCGGTCGCCGCTGCGCTGGGCAAGCATGCGCGCGCGCGCTGGACCGGGGCGGGGGGCGATGAGCTGCCGGCGGTCGAAGGCATAACCGATTGCTGGCCCGATAATCTGCCGGTGCAGTTCCGCAACGTCGATATCGCTATTTCCCGCAGCGCGCCGGAAATGGACGATCAGGAACCGCTGACCGAGATCGAGCAGCTGTATCTCGACCAGATCGCACAGGCCAAGCGCACCATCTATGCCGAAAGCCAATATTTCGCCTCGCGTCGCATCGCCGAGGCGATCGCCAGGCGGCTGGACGAGGCGGACGGCCCGGACATCGTTCTCATCAACCCGGAAAATGCGGACGGGTGGCTTGAACAACAGGCGATGGATTCGGCCCGCGCCCGGTTGTACGAAGCGCTCAAGGCCCGCGACAAGCATGGCCGCTTTCGCATCTATCACCCCTTCACCACGCGCGGCGTGCCCATCTATGTCCATGCCAAGGTGCTGATCGTCGACGATCGGCTGCTGCGCGTAGGCTCTTCCAACATGAACAACCGTTCGATGCGGCTCGACACCGAATGCGACGTCACGCTCGACACCGCATTGCCGGCCAATGCCGGGCGCGAGGCAGAGATTGTGGCGATGCGCGACAATCTGCTGGCCGAGCATCTCGACCTGCCGGTGGAGCGGGTCGCGCGGCTGGTGGCGGAGCGCGGCCTGATCGCGGCGATCGAGCAATTGCGCGACCGGCCTGGCAAGACACTGCGGCCCTATGTGACGCCCGACCTCAACGATGTGCAGGCTTGGCTTGCCGATAATGAGGTGCTCGACCCCGAAGGGCCGGCGGAAATGTTCGAGGCGGTCGAGCATCGCGGCCTGTTCCGCCGCATGAGCGGGTGGTGGCCGGGCAAGCATTGATCATGCATGGGCGACCAGCGCTTCTGCGCTACCAAGATCGACCGACACCAGCCGACTGACGCCCTGTTCGACCATGGTGACGCCGAACAGCCGGTGCATGCGCGACATGGTGACGGCATTATGCGTGACGATGAGGTAGCGGGTCGCGGTCTGCGCGACCATGGCGTCGAGCAGGTCGCAGAAACGCTCGACATTGGCGTCGTCGAGCGGCGCATCGACCTCGTCCAGCACGCAGATCGGCGCGGGGTTGGTGAGGAACAGGCCGAAGATCAGCGCCACGGCGGTCAGCGCCTGCTCCCCGCCTGAAAGCAGAGTGAGGCTCGCGAGCTTCTTGCCCGGCGGCTGCGCCATGATCTCCAGTCCCGCCTCTAACGGGTCGTCGCTGTCTACCAGTGCGAGATGCGCCGCGCCGCCGTTGAAGAGCGTGGTGAAGAGCCGGCGAAAATGCTGGTCCACCGCCTCGAACGCGGTCAGCAACCGCTGCCGCCCTTCGCGATTGAGGCTGCCGATGGAGCCCCGCAGCCGGTGGATCGCCAGAGTCAGTTCGTCGGCCTCGGCCCGGCTGGTCGCCTGACTATCTTCCAGTTCGGCCAGTTCCTGCGCGGCGACGAGATTGACCGGCCCCATGCGATCACGCTCGGCCGACAGACGTTCCTGCTCAGCCTGTTCGGCAGCAATCGGGCGGATTTCGGCGGAGGGAAAGCCGATGCGTTCGGGCAGCAGGGGCGGCGGACATTCGAAACGCTCGCCCGAGAGGCGATTGGCGTCGCGCCGGCGGTCGTCGGCGGCCTCGGCGCGTGCGGTGGCGCCAGCGCGCGCCTCGCGCGCGGTGGCCAGCGCTTCGGTGGCACGCGCGGCCTGCGTCTGTGCGGCACGCAATTCGGCTTCGGCTGCGCCCTCGGCGAGTCGAGCATCCTCGGCTGCCCGCGTGAGCGCTACGCTTTCGGTATCGAGCGCCGATACCGCCTCCGCCAGTGTATCGGGGAGAGGCGCATTATGGGCACGCTCTTCTTCCAGCGCCTTTTCGCGCGCGGCCATGGCGGCAATGCGCTTGGCCGCCTCGCCCGCCCGCCCGCGCCAGCCGCGCAGGTCCGCTTCGGCCGCGCCAAGCCGTTCGCGATCCTGCGCAATGGCGCGGTCGGCAAGCGCCTGATCCGCCCGTATTTTCGCCGCCGCGCCCCGCGCCTGCTCGCTGGCCTGCGATAGCGCCGCCACCCGTGCCGTTATCTGCGTGCCATCGGGGAGGGCGGACCGTTGCGCTTGCGCTTCCTCAAGCGCGGCTGCCGCCTGCGCCCGATTGTCGGTCGCTTCGCCAAGCCGCTCGTCCAGCGCGGCCCGGCGTGCCTCGATCCGCTCCAGCTGCCCCGTCGCCTCGTCGGCGGCGCGGGCGCTTGTCCGCAAAATTTGTTCAGCAGCCGACAGTGCGGCACGACCAGCGGCGAGCTTGGCGGCGGCTGCTTCCTCTGCCGCGCGCGCCGCATCCCGTGCCGCTTGCGCTGCATCGAGCGCGGCCTGAGCGGCAGGCCGGGCAAGAGCAAGTGCCTCGATCCGGTTGAGGCGGATGAGCCGCTGTGCCGCCGCCGCGCCGCCTTCCCGCGCGCAATAGCCGTCCCAGCGCCGCAGCTGGCCATCCCTGGTCACCAGCCGCTGGCCGACGCGCAGCATCTGGCCTTCGTCCGCGTCCACCACGGCGATCTGCGCCAGTCGGCGCGCCAGCTTGCTGGGCGCGGTGACATGGTCGGCGAGCGACGCGCAGCCGGGCGGCAGCGGCGGATCGTCGGACAGGGGCTCTGCCCCCAGCCAGTGACGGGCTCCGATCATGCCGACCGGGGCCTCCAGATCGTCCCCCAGCCCGGCGGCGAGGGCATGCTCATATCCCGGCTGCGCCTTGAGTTGATCGAGCGCCCGTGCGCTGTCGCCGGTCTGCTGCGTCGCCCGGCGCAGTGTTTCCACTTCACTGTCGAGTGAGGCAAGCGCGGCCGATGCGGCGGCGAAGGCGGCCTGCGCTGCGCTGCGCTCGTCAGCGGCGAGGATGCGCGCGGCTTCGGCTGCGGCGATCTCCGCTTCCGATTGTTCGCACGCTTTCGTCGCCTCGACCTGCTGGGCCATCGCTTGAGCGCGGGCCTGTTCGAGCGGCGCGGCGAGGGGGAGCGTGCGCTCATCGGCGTTCAGCCGGGCAAGGTCGCGCTCGGCCTTTTCCAGCCCGGAACGTGCGGCGGCGAGCGCCGCGTCGGCGACGCGCAGTTCGGCCCGCTCGGCAGCCTGCTCGGCCATAACCTTGGCAAGGTCGAGTTCCGAGTCGCGCGCGGTCGTCTCCGCCTCCGCGATACGCGCGGCAAAGTCTGGCCGTTCCTTCTCGCCTTCCGCAACCCGGGCCTTGAGCGCGGCAATTTCCTGCGTCAGGCGGGTGATCGCGTCGGCGGCATCATGGGCAAGTGTGCCTTCGCGCGCGCGATCCTCCTCCAGCCTTTGCGCCTGCGCGGCAAGGTCGGCGAGGCGACGGAGCGCCGTTTCACGCTCGGCGCGCAGGGCGGCGAGGCGGTGACCCGCCTCGTTGGCGGCGTCGCGCGTCACCTGCGTATCGTGGCGCCGTTTGGCGAGGGTTTCGGCGGCCAGCATCGCGGCCGCGTCGGCCTGCGCATGGGCGGACTGACCGGCGGCGACGAGCGCCTCTGCCTGCGCCGCTTCCGCGCGCGCCGCGTCCGCGCTCGCGGCCGCCTCACGCCAGCGGGCGAAGAGCGTGCGCGCTTCGGCGACGCGCAGCTGCTCGGACAGCGCGATATAGCGTTCCGCCGCCCGCGCCTGTCGCCTGAGACTGCCTGCGCGCGCCTCCATGTCGGTCAGGATCTCGGCCAGCCGGTCGAGATTGGCCTCTGTGCCACGTAATTTCTGTTCCGCGTCGCGCCGACGGACATGCAGGCCCGCAATCCCCGCGGCTTCTTCGAGCATCGCGCGCCGTTCCTGTGGGCGGGCGGCAATGACGGCGGCGATCTTGCCCTGGCTGACGAGCGCCGGGCTATGTGCGCCGGTGGCGGCATCGGCGAATACCAGCGCGACATCCTTGGCCCGCACGTCGCGGCCATTGGCGCGATAGGCGCTGCCCATGCCGCGCTCGATCCGGCGGGTGACCTCAAGTTCGCCGTCGGCGCCGACGTCGACGGCGGGGAAAAGCTCGCCCTGCTCCTGCACGGCGAGCAGCGACACTTCGGCGAAGTCACGGCTAGGCCGGGTGGCGCTGCCCGCGAAGATGACGTCGTCCATCGCGCCACCGCGCATCGATCGGGCGCTCGATTCGCCCATGACCCAGCGGATCGCTTCGAGCAGGTTGGACTTGCCGCAACCATTGGGGCCGACGATGCCGGTCAGGCCCGGGTCGATCCGCAATTCGGCAGGCTCGACGAAGCTTTTGAAGCCTGCGAGCCTCAGCCGCCTTATCTGCATGGCGCGGCCGCGCGCGAACCGGCGATCAGTCCGTCTCGATCAGACGCCCGCATCCTTGAGCTTGGCGCGCACCGCGCTCCAGGTCGAAGCATTGTCGATCAGCGCGCCGTTGAGGAGGAAGCTGGGCGTCCCGTCGATCTTATACTGGCTGGTGGCGTCGGCGACGCTCTTGGCCAGCTTCTCGGCCGTGCCCACGTCCGCAAGGCAAGTGCGCGCCTGATCTTCGGCGATACCGCGCTGCTTGGCGAAATCGACGAGGCCGAGCGCGTCGGCAAGCTGGTTGAAGCGCTGTGCCGGCGGCGCGCTCATCAACTGCTGATACCGCTGGTCGCCCAGGCCCTGCGCCTTTTCGAACATCGCGTTCTGATTCTCGAAGAACTGGCCCGAAAGCGCGTAGAATACGTCCTTGCCGCCGCAGCGCGCGAGCAAAGCGGTCGAGATGTCGATCGGATCACGCACGAACGAGCGCAGTTCGAAGCTCAATTTGCCGGTATCGACCAGCTTGGTCAGTTCCTCATGCGACTGGGCGGCGAAATCGCGGCAATGGCTGCATGTGTAGGAGCCGAATTCGACCAGCTTCACCGCGGCGCCCGGATTGCCCATGACGAAATGCCCGTCGGGCGTCTCGTTGACCGTCTGCGACCAGCTTGTGCCGGCGGGCGCGGCAACGGCGGCGACGGGGGTTGCCGAAGACGCGCTATTGTCCGCAGCCTTGTCGCCGCAGGCGGACAGCGAGAGGCCAAGGGCGAGGGTGGCGAGGCCGGTCAGGATTTTCACGACTGGGCTAAGCTCCGCTGCATGACTGGTGGAAAGGCTGCTGTAGTTCAGCGCGCGGCGGCGGGCAATGCGGCCTTGAGGGCATCCCAGGTCGAAACGCCGTCGACCAGCTTGCCGTTCAAGGTGAAGGCTGGCGTCCCACCGATCTTAAGGCCGTTCCACGCTTCATCGCGCATCGCCAGCACCGCCTTCATCGCGGCGGGATCGTTGATGCAGGCGTCGAGCTGCGGAGCCTTGAAGCCGCGCTTGCCCATCAGCGCATAGAGGCCGGTCTTCGCGCCGATCTCGCGCAGCGCCGCCTTCTCGTCGGTGGGCTTGTCGGCGCCGTCGCGGTCATAGGCGATGACGCGGTCCATCCATGCGGACTGGTTGGCGAACAGCGCCTCATGATTGCCGAAGAAGCGGCGCGCCCCCCCGCAGCGCGCCAGCAGCGCGGCGGCAAGGTCATATTTGTCGCGCACGGCGTTGCGCACCTCGACGCTGATGGCGCCGCCCTTCACATAGCCGGCTTTGAGCGGCCCGCTCGCTTGTCCCACGAACTGCGCGCAATGCGAGCAGGTATAGCTGATATATTCGACCAATTTGGTGCGCGCCGCCGGATTGCCCAGCACGTGGCCGCCGATCTTCGACAGGGTAACGCGATCGGCCCAGTTCGCGTTCGGAGCGGCGCTGGTGGAAACGGGGAGGGTCGCGGCCGCGCTGGTCAGGGCGAGGAGGAAGACGGCGATCTTGATCATGGCGGTTCGGTCCAGTCGGGAAAGGGCGCGTCAGCCGATCTTGGGCAGGCCGCTCGAATTGGCAAGCCCCTGCGCCAGCGATTCGAGTACCGCGCGCAATTCTGGGTCACCGATGCCGCGCAACGATTCGCCAAGCTCGACCGGCAGGGGCTGGTTCGGCACCGCCGGCTTGCGTTGTTGGGGCGTTGCGCCCGGCTGCGCGCCCTGTCGCATCGTCACCTTTTCGACGGCGGCATAGCCGAAGAAGCGGTTCACCCGGACGATGATGTCGGGCAGCATATGTTGCAGCATCGGCGCATGGCCGCTGCGCACCGTCAGCTGCAAGGTGCCGCCGGCCTTCTTGCCGACAGGAAAGCGGATTGATTCGGGCGTCGAGATGGCGGCATAATCCGCGCCGACGATCTCCGCCCAGCGGGTGACGATGCTTGCCTGTACGAAGCCGAACTTGCGGAATGCCGCCGCGCCGATCGCTGGCATCAGGTCCGCGATCGCGCGCGATCCGCCGGTGCGCGGGCGGTCCTGCGAACCCCTGTCGCGCGGCTTTGCGGTCTTCGATGGAGGGCGTTCCGTCATGGCCCGCTTAATGGCATAGCGATGCCATGCCCGTCGAGAGTGTCCCTTCATCCATCGCGCAGGATCTGCTCGCGCATTATGACGTCCATGCGCGGCGCCTGCCCTGGCGCGCGGCGCCCGGCGCGAACGCGGCCGACCCCTATCGCGTCTGGCTGTCCGAAATAATGCTTCAGCAGACGACGGTCGCGGCGGTCGCGCCCTATTATGATCGCTTCACCGCCCGCTGGCCCACCGTCGAGGCGCTGGCGGCGGAGGATGACGCGCAGGTCATGGCCGCCTGGGCGGGGCTTGGCTATTATGCGCGCGCCCGCAACCTGCTTGCCTGCGCCCGCGCCGTCGCAAAGGATCATGGTGGGGTCTTTCCCGGTACGGAAGAGGGCCTGCGCGCCTTGCCGGGCGTCGGCGCCTATACCGCCGCCGCCGTCGCCGCCATCGCTTTTGGCCGGCGCGCGGTCGTGGTCGACGCGAATGTCGAGCGCGTGGTGGCGCGGTTGTTCGCCATTGCCACGCCGCTGCCGCAGGCGCGGCCCGAAATACGCGCCGCCACCGACCGGATCACGCCCGATGCGCGGGCGGGGGACTTCGCGCAGGCGATGATGGATCTGGGCGCGACGATATGCACGGCGCGCGCGCCTGCCTGCGGCATCTGCCCACTGCGCGACCATTGCGCCGCCTTTCGCACGGCTGACCCCGCCGCCTTTCCGGTCAAGGCCGCGAAGAAGGTCCGACCGCATCGCCTGGGTCATGGCTGGTGGATCGAGCGGAGCGACGGGCATGTCTGGCTGGAAAGGCGGCCGGACAAGGGGTTGCTTGGCGGTATGCGCGCCCTTCCGGTGTCGGACTGGAGCGCCGCGCCCGATCCCACGCCACCCTTCGGCGCGGACTGGCAAGCGGCGGGACCGCCGGTGCGCCATGTCTTCACCCATTTCTCGCTCGGCCTGACCGTGTATCGGGCCTGTGTGGATGCGCAATGCAAACCGCCGATGGCGGGTGAATGGTGGCCGCTGGCGCGGATCGGCGAGGCGGGATTGCCCACCTTGTTCCGGCGCGCGGCGGAGATGACGATGAACGAGAGGATTGGGAATGAGTGACGTGCTGGGCTTTACGGGCGGCAGGCTGGACCGGGTCGATCACATACGCAGCGACGCGGCGGCGCTCGGCGCGCTGTTCGCCGACGATTATGCGCTGCGTCTGCGTCTCGACGGCCTCGATCCGGTGGTGGAGGACGGGCGGCTGGCGATGGAGCCGTTGCCGCGCGGCGCGGCCCCCGAAGACCATGCGCTGCTCGGCGTCCTGGACGATGGCCGGCCGCTATTCGTCGGCCTTGAGACCGAACTGCGTCATGCAGCCGCTGTCTCCCCGCGCAGCTGGGGCGTGTCCGCCCTCGTCGAGCCGGAGGAAACCGCACTTTATGGCGGGGCGCGCAGTCTTGTCGACTGGCATGCCCGCCATCGTTTCTGCGCCGCATGCGGCGGCGGCACGCAGCTTGAAAAGGCCGGTTGGGCGCGCAAGTGTGATGGTTGCGGGGCGGAGCATTTCCCGCGCGTCGATCCCGTCGTCATCATGCTCGCCGAACATGACGGCCGCGTGCTGGTGGGGCGGCAGCCGCGCTTTCCGGCGGGCAATTACTCCGCGCTCGCCGGTTTCGTGGAGCCGGGTGAGGCGATCGAGGAAGCGGTCGCGCGCGAACTGAAGGAGGAAGCCGGTATCGCCGTGCGCGACGTGCGCTATGTGATGAGCCAGCCCTGGCCCTTCCCTTCGTCGCTGATGATGGCCTGCCTCGCGCGGGCGGACGATGACAGGTTGACGCTCGACCTCACCGAATTGGAGGACGCAATCTGGTGCGACGCGGCAGGCGTGCGCGCGGCGCTCGAGGGTGCGCCCGATGCGCCGTTCCGGGCACCGCCGCCGATCGCCATCGCGCGGCATCTGCTCATCCACTGGCTGGCGATGCAGCCTTAAGCTTTACCCCGCCCGCATTGCGAAGCGGGCCGGGACGCACTAGATGTCCCGCCTCGCCTTGATCGCCCACGGACATATTCAGCCTTATGCTCAGCCTCGACGACGCCCGCTCGCATGCGCACGACTTGGTCGAGGCCGCGCGCAGGGCGGGGGCTGACGCGGCGGACGCGCTCTATGCGTGCAGCGCATCGACGACCGTGGCCGTGCGATTGGGCGCGCTGGAGGATGTTGAACGATCCGAAGGCGAAGAGATAGGCCTGCGCGTCTTCGTCGGCCGCCGTTCGGCCACGGTGTCGGCGTCGGACATGGGTGCAGCGACGCTCGCCACGCTGGTGGACCGCTGCCTCGCGATGGCGCGCGAGGCGCCCGAAGATCCCTATGCCGGCCTCGCGCCGGAGGATCGGTTGATGCGCGGCGTTCCGCCTGCGCTCGATCTGGTCGATGAGGCCGAGCCCGATCCGGTTACGCTGCGGACCCGCGCGCAGGCGGTAGAGGATGCCGCCCGCGCCATGCCCGGCATTACCAACAGCGAAGGCGGCGGCGCGTCGCATGGCCGCAGCCAGTTCGCGCTCGCCACCAGCCATGGTTTTTTTGGCGCCTATGCCGGCACCAGCCATTCGAGCTGGGCAAGCGTACTGGCGGGCACGGGCGGCGACATGCAGCGCGATCATGCCAGCCACAGCGCCCGGCACTTAGCCGATCTTGACGATCCCCAGGCGATCGGCCGCATCGCCGGAGAACGCGCCGCCGCGCGGATGAACCCGGTGCGGGTCGAGAGCGGGGTCATGCCCGTGATCTTCGATCCTCGCATCGGCGCCAGCCTGGTTGGCCATCTGATCGGCGGCATCGTCGGTCCCGCCATCGCCCGCCGGTCGAGCTTCCTGCTCGACAGCCTGGGCGCGGCGCTGTTCGAAGCGGGCGTCACCATCATCGACGATCCGCTACGCGCGCGGGGCCTGCAATCCCGGCCGTTCGACGGAGAGGGGCTGCCGACCGTGCGGCGCGCGCTTATCGAGCGCGGGGTGCTGACCGGATGGCTGCTCGACAGCGCGTCGGCGCGGCAATTGGCGCTCGAGCCTACCGGCAATGCCGGACGCGGCGGTGCGGGGGCTGGGGTCAGCAACGTCCATATGGAGCCGGGCACGCTCAGCCCGACGGCGTTGATGGCCGATGTCCGGCGCGGCCTTTATGTGACCGAACTGATCGGCATGGGCGTCAATGGCGTGACCGGCGACTATAGTCGCGGCGCGTCGGGCTTTCTGATCGAGGATGGCGTCGTGACGCGACCCGTTTCGGAGATCACCATCGCGGGCAATTTGAAGACCATGTTCGCTGCCCTCGTCCCGGCAAACGACCTCGAATTCCGCCGCGCGATCAACGTGCCGACCCTGCGTATCGACGGGATGACCATTGCTGGAGGATGATCCCCGGTTCCTGGCCGCCGTCGCGGCCGTCGCCGACGCCGCCGACCGCGCGCTGACCCTTTGGGCGAATGGCGATACGCGCGTGCGGCAGTGGGAAAAAGTGCCTGGCCATCCGGTAAGCGAAGCCGACCTTGAACTCGACGCCATGCTGCGCACATCGCTCGGCCAGATCGACGGCGAGGCGGGATGGCTGTCGGAGGAGACCGCCGACACCGTCCACCGCCTCGGCGTGCGCCGGGTGTGGGTGGTGGATCCGATCGACGGTACGCGCGATTATCTGCGCGGCCGGACGGGCTGGTGCGTGTCCGTCGCGCTGGTCGAGGATGGCGTTCCGCTGTTCGGCATATTGGCGGCGCCCGCGCGCGGGGAAAGCTGGATCGCGCGTGCGGGCGGTGGCGCACAGCGTAACGGCAAGGCGCTGCGCACCGGCCCCCGTACGGCTTTGAGCGGCGCGCGCGTGCCCGCCGACCAACTTCCCCGTCACGACAGCGACCTCGTTACTGTGGACAAGCCCAACAGCATCGCGCTGCGCATGGCGATGGTCGCCGCCGACGAAGCCGATCTGGTGGCGACCGTGCGCTGGGGCAGCGAATGGGACGTCGCCGCGTCCGCGCTGATTGCGCAGGAAGCGGGCGCGGTCGTGACCGACGCGCTCGGCGCGCCCTTGGCGTTCAACCGGCCGCAGCCCATTGCCTTTGGCCTGCTATGCGCGGCGCCCGGCATTCACGCCGCTGCCGCCGCTCGCCTGCTGCCGCGCGCGCAGTCGCTGCTCGCCGGATCGCCGCGCTGATCGTTCGAAGGCGGCTATTTGTGCGCTTGTCGAGGAACGGCAATGCGACCAAGATGCCAAACTGAACAGACGATTAACGATGGGGCGGGGGCTCATGAATCAACTGACGCTGGGGGAACATATCCTTTGTCCGGAAAAGATTCCGTCCCTCGCGTCAAAGGCGCATAACCGCTTCCGGCTGGTTCTCTGCGTCTTCATCGCCGATGTAATTTGCTTGGTGCTGGGCGCGCTTCTGCCCGACCTATGGCTACCAGGCTCCAGCGGCAGCGCGTTGGCCATGCTCCCCCTCATGATCGTCCTTCATGCGCTCAGCGGCTTTTGGTTGCGCGCCTTTTCCGGCGAAGCGCTGATCTCCGCCCGCCTCTCGGTCCGGCTTGCGATCGGCAGCAATCTCTGCGCGGCCGCGCTGCTTCTCTTCATCCTGTTCGTGCTCCAGCAGAGCCAAATCGTTCCGCGCCTTTCCTTTGAGCTGACGCTGCTCACCACGCTGTTTCTGCTCCTTACGGGTCGTCTTCTGCTGGCAAGATATGCGCGTCGATCGCTTGCCGGGCAGCTTCATTCAGTCGTCCGGATAGAGGATGATGGCGCGGCGACGACGATCTGGCCGGTGGATCAGGCCATGCCGGCGCGGCAGCTGCGCTGGGACATCGGCGCGGACGATCCGCTGGGCTATCATGAACTTGCAACGCTGGTCGGCAACGCCGACCGGGTGGTCGTCCATTGCCCGGACAATAGACGCCCGACATGGGTCCACATCTTTCAGGGGCTCAACGTTCATGGCGAAATCATCGCGCGCGAACTGGGACGCAACCCGCCGGTCGGCATCGGCGCCTTCAATGGCGAAGCCACGCTGATCGTCGCGCGCGGGCCGCTCGGCCTCTCCGACAGGATCGTCAAGCGCGCCTTTGATGTCGCGGTTTCAAGTCTCGCCTTGCTGGTTCTGCTACCGCTGATCCTGGGTGCCGCGATCGCGATAAAGCTCGATAGCCCAGGTAGCGTCTTCTTCCGGCAGCCGCGCATCGGACGGCAGAACCGGCAGTTCCACATCTATAAGTTTCGCAGCATGCTGAGCGACGGCAGCGATAGCGGCGGCGTCTGCTCAACTCTGCGCGGTGATGCGCGGGTGACGCGCATTGGCCGCGTCCTGCGGCGCACGAGCATCGATGAAATCCCGCAGCTCATCAACGTGCTGCGCGGCGACATGAGCATCGTCGCGCCGCGCCCGCATGCGGTACATTCCATGGCGCAGGACAAATATTTCTGGGAGGTCGATGCCCGCTACTGGCACCGACATGCCTGTAAACCCGGGATGACGGGCCTCGCGCAGGTGCGCGGGCATCGCGGCACCGCGCTGGAGGCAAAGGATGTGCAGGATCGCCTGGCCGCCGACCTTGAATATCTCAACAAATGGTCGCTCTGGCTCGACATCGCCATTCTGTTCCGCACCCTGCGCGTCATCGTTCACAAGAACGCTTTTTAAGCCGACCTTTCCCGTTCAATCGGGGCGGGCATAGGCCGCCGCCCCTTGCGGATAATGATAGGGCGTGCCGATCGCGCCCCATTTCTGGTCGACCATCGAAAAGATCGCGCCGATGACGTTGGAATCGTCGGCCTTGAGAGAGGACAGGGCCATTGCGGCCAGATGCGCGGGGGTCGCGCTCCATTTGACGACAAGCACGACTGCATCCGCCAACGCCGCGAGAAAACGGCCGTCCGCAAGGCCCAGCAGTGGTGGCAGATCGAGTATGATGACGTCGTAGCGCTCGGCGAGCCCGTCGATCAGCAGATGTACCGTTTCGGTGCCGAAGAGATTTTCGGAACTATAATAGGGCCGTCTGACGACAAGCTGGTCGAGATTGGCGATCGCGCTGGCTTCGACCGCCTCGTCGATTGTCGCCTTCCCGCGCAGCAGCTCGACCGTTCCCACGCCCCTTGCCTCGGTGCGCACGATCTCCCGCAATTGGCCACGCCGCACGTCCATGTCCATGATGAGCGTGCGTGTGCCCGCCAACGCCATGGTCCGCGCGAGCGCCAACGCCGTGGTCGTCTTGCCCTCACCGGGAAGCGCGGATGTGAGCGCGATGATCCTGGGCTTGGTCGCGGACCTGATGCCCATGATGGAGGCGCGCGCGTTGCGCAGCGATTCGGCGAACGGCGAAGTCGGATTGTAGATCAGCAGATCCGCCGGTCGCGACGTTTTGTTGGCGAACGGCACGGCGCCAAGGAGGGGAATGCCAAGCTCGCCTTTTATCTCTCCGGCGCTGCGCATGCCCGATGTCATGAGCTCCTGCGCGGTGATGGTTCCGATCCCGGCGCCGACGCCCACCATCAGCGACAGCAGCAGGAAAAGCGGTTTGTCGGGCCAATAGGGGCGCTGCGCCGGTTCTGCCGCGTCGATGATGAGCACTTGGGCAAGCGAATTTTGCGACGCCTGCCGGGTTTCGGCCGCCGACTGCGCCATTTGTTCATAGGCGGCCTGTTTCGCGTCGGCCTCCCGCTGCAGGCTGGCGGCGATCACGCCGGCGCGGATCTGGCTCGACTGCTGCGCTTCCAGCCCGCGCATCGTTGCGTCGATCCGGGCCACCTGCGCGGCGCTTGCGCTCGCATTGGCGCGCAGCGAGCCGACCAGCCGCTGTGTTTCCTCATCGATCTGACGGTCGATCTGCGCCAGCTGGTCGCCGATCTTGACGGTTTCGGGGTGGAGCGGGCCATAGCGGCCCTCGATCTCGCCCTTCGCGTGGACCACCTCGGCGCGCTGACGGCGGAAATCGCTGATCGTGGAAGACCCCAGCACCGTTCCGACGCTGTCGCCGCGCCCGGCGCGAACCTGCGCCTGCGCCGCGGCGAGTTGCGCCTGGCCATTGGCGGCCAGTGCCTGCGCATGCGCCAGCTGGCCGGCAAGGGCACCGATCTTCTGGTCTGCGACGCCCACCTGCTGCTGATCGCCGATCCGCGCGATCCCGGCTTTCGACTGGAAGTCGGCGAGATTTTCGTTGGCGATTCGGGCCTGGAGCGCCAGTTCGTCGAGGCGTTTCTGGAACCATTTGAACTGGCCGTCGGCCGCGCCCGTGCGGCTGCCGATGCGCGTGTCGATATAGACGGCGGAAAAGGCGTTGGCGATCCGCGCGGCCTTGGCCGCGTCGCGTGAATGAAAGCGGATATTGATGATATAGGTCAGCTGTTCGCGCGCTACGTCGAGATGCGCGAGCACGTCGCGCGCGACGATGTCCAGCTTCTCAGGCGGCGTCAGGGCGCGTTCTTTCTGATCGCGTTCGATCGTGCTCGCAAATTCGGGATCGGTGATAAGGCCCAGCCGCCGGACCACCTGACGCGCGACCTCGAGCGACGTGACGATCGCCACCTCCGTCTCGATCGCCTCGCTCGCCAGTTGCGCCTGTTTTTCGTTGACTGTGCGCGCGAGCGGGTTGCGCGACGGGTCGATCTGGATGCGGGTCAGCCCCTCATAACGCGGCGTCATCGAAAAAACGAGGGCGGCGCCAAGCCCGGCGATCAGCCCGGCAACGAGCAGCAGCGTGGCGTAGCGCCGGCGCAGGACATCCCTGACCGTATCGAGCAAGCGGCTCTGGCGGGCCTCATATCTCCTGTCGTCGATGGTGATCGTCATGCCCGCTCAAGTCCCCCCGCTTGTCCCATTCGTTCGCCCTTCACATCAGCGTCTAAGACGCACACTCAACATCCCGACGATCTCATCGGACCGCAGGCCAAAGGATCGGGCATAAGGCCGCGATCTGTTGTACTGCGCCGTCAGGCCCAATCCGAACCATCGGTTCGACTGGTAGAAGGCCGATCCGGTCGTGACGAAAAGGCGCGTGCCCCGCCCGTCGTCCAGCAGCCTCTGGCGCGCCGCCGTGGCCGTGATCGACAACAGCAGGTTGCGCAGCAGGGCGTGATCGATCTGCAGGCCCGCGCGCGTGTCGCGATAGGCGCTGATGTCGCCCAGCGCCGCGTCCTGAACCAGCCGCTGCGCGCTTACCGTGACAGTGGTGAGGGGTGAAGGGAAAATGGCGACGCGCGCCTGCACCGACAGCGCGCGGACCTCGTCGCGGGCAACCCCGCGATAGTCCCGGCGGGTATGACCGATGCCGATCGAGCCGCGCATCAGGCCGGCAACGTCGACATTTACGCCGCCGATGAACAGGTGCGCGCGCGAATCCCGGCGTTCATTTCCGTCGCCGGGTGCCCGATCATAGCGGGTGTCGTCCTGATTGACCTGGCCATAGAGCGAGAGGCCGGGGGACAGAGCATATTCGCCCTGCACCGCAACGCGCGTGATAGTGCGGCTGCGATCATCCTGGGTCCGCTCGACACCGCCCGCCAGCCTGATCGGGTCGAAATCGAGGCGCAGACGCTCGACCGAGGCCGTCAGGCGCGTGCGTCCCACCTGCCGAACGAGCCTGACCGAAGGGGCGAGGCGGACATATTGCGAAAGCACTGCGATTTCGCGCGCCAGATCCTGCGCGAAGGGATTTTCCGTCGCGCGGCTGGCCTGAAAGCTGGCCGTCAGCGTCCAGTGCGACGCAATGTCCAGCCGCGCTTGCACATCGACCAGGAAATTATCCTGATCGCGCAGCGTTTCGCGGGCGTACCGGCGGATATCCGCATTGGCGTGCACGCTTATCCGGTGCCGCGCCCAGTTCGATGCGAGCGACAGCCGGGGCATCAGCGAGAGGAAGGCGTCGCCCCGCCTGTTCGCATTGTCGAGATAGACGTTGGTCGAATAATGGGTCGTTGCCTCGATCGACGGATAGACGTCGAACGCGCCGATGCGCAGACCCGTTGGTCGATAGGCGGGATGCGTTTCCTCGGCCACGCCGATATTGCGACCACGCGCATAATCGGGGGCTATCACCGGCGCGATCAGCGTCGATACCGTCTGCGCCCGCGCCGTCCCGCTGTTCAGCCCCAGCGACGCCAGGAGGACGAACCCCGTCGCTGCCGCGCGACGGGCGACCGGAAGCGCAAGATGATCGCTCGACAAGGGCTGGTCAGAAATAGCGTTCGGCGAGGCGCACAGTGTCGCCCGGCTGGATACGCAGGTCCGGCGTCAGCTTGTAGCGCGTCTCGCCTGCTTCCCCCGCACGACGGATCAGCACCTCGCCGCGTTTGGCGCGGGGCGAGAAACCTTCGGCGGTGGCGATCGCGTTGAGCGCCGTCATGCCCGTGGCATAGGGATATCGGCCGGGCCGGACGACTTCGCCGAGGATGAAATAAGGGCGATAGGCCAGCACCTCCATGCTGACCCTGGGCGTGACCATATAGCCGGCGGCCAGCCGCGCCGCGACGATGTCGGCAAGGGCGCGCGTGGTTTTGCCGGCGGCCTCGACCTCGCCCAGCAGGGGGAGGGAGAGCAGTCCCTCACCCGAGACCGAAAATTCGCCGGACAGCGCCGGTTCGTTGAAAACGGTCAGCCGGACCTTGTCGCCGGGACCCAGCGCATAGCGTTCGAGCGCGTCCGTTGTTGCGGCATAGCGCTCGCCCGAAATGACGAGCGGCATCCCGCTCTGCGTGCAGCCGGCGAGCATCCCCGCGCCCAGCAGGACGCCCATATCCTTCAATTTCACGAAAGCCCCCGCAAACCCCGTCGCCGCCCTGTTTTCAGAACCGGGCGACGGGAGGAGATTAGTGAGCTAGCTCAGCTGTTTGCAAACGAAAAATCATAGTTTTTCAGATGGACGCGCCGATGATCAGAACTTGCCATATTTCGCTTCGAACCCGGCCAGGTCACCGGCCGCGAGGTATTTCGCCTGGTCGATCCACTGATCGCGGACCGGCCGGCCCTTGAACGCGCCGAGCTGCGCATCGATGGTGGCAAGGTCGTTGTCGCTCCACGCCGCGATCTGGGCGAAGCGGGTGACGCCGAGCTGCGTCAGTTGCGCCTTTAGCTTCGGGCCGACGCCCTTTAGCCGGAGGAGATCGTCCCCCGCGCCGGTATCGGCCTGCTGCGGCGCGGCGTCCACCGGCGCTGCGGAGGCGGGCGGCGCGACAGGGTCCGGCGCTACGTCCGCGACCGGCGGGACGGGGTCCACCAGCGGCAATGGCGGGACGGCGACGACCGGCGCCGGGTCGGGAATGACCGGGATGTCAGACGCTGCGGGCGCCGAAGGCCGGTGCGCGTCCGCGACCGGCGGAGCGGGCCGGTCTTCCAGTGCGCCGCCGCCCCTGCCGCGCGTGGCAAGGAATATGACGGCGATGCCGATCAGGAGGGCGATCAGCAGATACAGCCCATAATCCATGAAAAACTGCTGCATGGCTATCTCCCTTGCGTGGCTGCGAAGCCGTCTATCTTAAGGACGGGACCAGATTGGCCGCAAGGCCTCATGCGCCTTCCTGCTCGCGCGCGACTTCCCGCCAGCCGATGTCGCGGCGGCAAAAGCCGCTCGGAAAGTCGATCGCATCGACCGCGCGATAGGCGGCCGCCTGCGCCGCGCGCACGCTGTCGCCGGTCGCGGTCACGTTGAGCACGCGTCCGCCATTTGCGACGAGAGCGCCATCGCTTTGCGCGGTGCCGGCGTGGAAAATCTGTGCGCCGGTGGCTTGCGCGGCTTCGATCCCGTTAATCGTGCCACCTTTTTCGGGCGTGCCGGGATAGCCCTTTGCCGCCATCACGACGGTCAGCGCGACGCGGTCGGCCAGCGCGACCGAACGCTGCTCGGCCAAACGCCCCTGCGCGACGCCAAGCAGCAGTTCGACCAGATCGCCGTCGAACCGGCTCATCAGCACCTGACATTCCGGGTCGCCGAACCGCGCATTATATTCGATCAGCTTGGGGCCGGCCTCCGTCAGCATCAGCCCGGCGTAAAGGACGCCGCTATAGGGCGTGCCTTCCGCCGCCAGCGTATCGACGGTGGGGCGGATGATCGTTTCCATCACTTGCGCCTCCAACTGCGGCGTCAGCACGCGCGCCGGACTGTAGGCGCCCATGCCGCCGGTATTGGGGCCGACATCGCCATCGCCGACACGCTTGTGATCCTGCGCCGATCCGAAGGGAAGGATCGTGGCGCCGTCGGTCAGGGCAAAGAAGCTCGCTTCCTCGCCGGTCATAAATTCTTCCAGCACGACCTGCGCGCCGGCCGTGCCGAAAGCACCGGAAAACATGTCTTCTATCGCGGCGAGCGCTTCATCCCGGTCCTGCGCGATGACGACGCCCTTGCCCGCCGCGAGGCCATCGGCCTTGATGACGACGGGCAGGCCGAAGTCGGCAAGCGCGGCGATCGCGCCGTCTTTGCTCGTCACCCGTTCATAGGCGGCGGTCGGAATGCCCGCCCGGCGGCACAGATCCTTGGTGAAGCCCTTCGACCCTTCGAGTTGCGCGGCTTTCTTGCCCGGTCCGAACACGGCGATGCCCTTGACCCGCAGATTGTCGGCAAGACCATCCACCAACGGCCCCTCCGGCCCGATGACGACGAGGCCGATGCCTTGGCGCACGCAGAAATCGACGACGACGCGATGATCCGTGACGTCCAGGTCGACCAGTTGTGCATGCTCGGCTATGCCCGGATTGCCGGGTGCTGCATAAAGGGTGGAAAGGCGCGGTGATTGCGCGAGCTTCCACGCCAGCGCATGTTCGCGGCCGCCGCCGCCCAGCAAAAGGATATCCATCGCGCTCATGCCCCCGGAAGTTGAAAATGCCTATGACCCGTCGGGCCGCCTGTTAGCGAAGGATCGGCCGGGCGACAACGCGCCCCCGATGAGCGTGAGCGAATTGTCCTCGATGCTCAAGCGCACGGTGGAGGATCGTTTCGGCCACGTCCGCCTGCGCGGCGAGATTTCCGGCTTCAAGCGCGCGGCGTCAGGCCACCTCTATCTCTGCCTCAAGGATGACAATGCCATCATCGACGGGGTGATGTGGAAGGGCGGGGCCGCGCGCCTCGCCTTTGCCGCGCAGGACGGGGTGGAGGTGATCGCCACCGGCAAGCTGACGACCTATCCCGGCCGGTCCAAATATCAGATCGTGATCGAGCGCATGGAACTAGCCGGTGAGGGCGCGCTGATGGCCTTGCTCGAAAAGTTGAAGGCGCGGCTCGCCGCTGAAGGACTGTTCGCGCCGGACCGCAAGCGGCCGCTTCCTTTCCTGCCGCGCACCATCGGCGTCGTGACCTCGCCAACGGGTGCGGTGATCCGCGACATATTGCACCGCTTGGCCGACCGCTGCCCGACCGACGTGCTGCTCTGGCCGGTGCTGGTGCAGGGCGAAGGCGCGGCGGCGCAGATCGCGCGCGCGGTCGACGGCTTCTCCGCCATGCCCGCCGACGGCCCGGTGCCGCGCCCCGACCTCGTCATCGTCGCACGCGGCGGCGGGTCGATCGAGGATTTGTGGAGCTTCAACGAAGAGATCGTCGTGCGCGCGGTCGCTGCCTGCTCGATCCCCGTCATCTCGGCGGTCGGGCATGAGACCGACACGACCTTGTGCGATCATGCTGCCGACCGGCGCGCGCCAACGCCCACGGCGGCGGCGGAAATGGCGGTGCCCGTGCGCGCCGAGCTGATTGCGATGCTGACCGAGGCCGGGGTGCGTTCAGGCCGGGCAGTACGGCGGGGGGCGGCGCAGGCGCGCGAGCGGATCGAAATGCAGGCTCGGCTGATGCCAAGCCCTGACACGCTGCTCAGCCCGCAGTGGCAAAGGCTTGATCAGCTCTCCGATGCGCTGACCTCCGGCCTTCGGCATCGCATCGCTGACGCACGCGCGCATCTGGGCACGGCGGCCGGCGCGCTGCGGCCGGGGCTGCTCAACCAGGGGCTGGCGCGCGCGCGCGAGCGGCTTGCCCGGCTGGAGGCGCGCCCGGCGCAGCTTGAACGCGCGCTGCGCGAATCGGCGACCGCGCTCGACCGGGTGTCGCGTCATTTCGCCTCGCTCGATCCCGATATGCCGCTGGCGCGCGGCTATGCCAGGGTGATGGCGGGCGGGCATGTCGTCGGCAGCGTCGCGGCGGCCGTTCAGGCGGGCGCGGTCATGCTGCATTTCCGCGATGGCACGGTCGCAGCGCAGGTGGGCGCACACGGCCCGTTGGCGAGCGCCGCCCCCGATCCCATATCCTCGCCCAAACGGCCCGTGCGGCAGACCCGCAAACAGAAAGCGGATGGCCAGAACGACCTGTTTTCCTGACCTGTTCGGTCGATCGCCTATGGCAGATGAAGGAGTGATCCCATGCTGATGTCCAACCGCGACCGCCTCGCGCGATTGCACTATATGCCCTTCAGCTTCCGCATCTTGCAGCCGGGCGACCATGTGCGCTGTGCCGTCACCGGCGCGCGGATCGCGCTCGACGATCTGCGCTACTGGAGCATCGCCCGGCAGGAACCCTATGCCAGCGCGGAGATATCCGCGCGCGCGGTGCTGGAGGCGCAGGCGAAAGGGGCATGAAGCGTGCCGGCCTGCTGCTCATCGCCTTGCTCACTGGTGGCGCAAGCGTTTCGTCGCCGCCATCGGTGTCTGCCGCCAGCCGTCAGGCCAACTTCGCGCTACAGGGACCGTTGACGCAGGGCGCGGCTGTGTTGGGAACGGCGCCGACGGGTACGGTGGGGCTCTGGCTGGACGACCGGCCAGTCGCGCTCGATGTCGATCGCCGTTTCCTGATCGCGTTCGACCGCGATGCCGCGCCGCGCGCCCGGCTGCGTGCTCGGATGGCAGACGGCGGATCGGTCGAACAGATGCTGACCGTCGGCCCGCGCGCCTGGCGGATCGAGCGGATCGACGCGCCCCTTCGCCCGGTGAAGAGCAGCGAGGCCTTTATGGCGATCCGCCGCCCGGAACTCGAACGGATCGCCGCCGCCCGCGCGACGGGCAGCGATGCGCGTGGTTGGCGGCAGGCTTTCCAATGGCCCCGGCTTGGCCGCATCTCCGGCCTGTTCGGGGCGCAGCGCATCTATCGCGGCGCACCGGGCGCCTATCATAGCGGCATCGACATAGCCGGCGCGGTGGGCAACTCCGTCGTCGCGCCTGCGGACGGCGTCGTCACGCTGGCGGCCCAGACGCCGTTTTCGCTAGAGGGAAACTTGCTGATGATCGACCATGGCAACGGCCTCAACAGCGCATTCCTCCATCTGTCGCGCATCGATGTGCGCTTGGGACAAGCCGTGAGTCGTGGCCAACTGGTGGGCGCAATCGGGGCGACAGGGCGCGCCACGGGCCCGCATCTTCACTGGAGCGTCAAGTGGCATGATGCGCGTATCGATCCGCTGCTTTTGACTGGCCCAATGCCCACCCTCGGGCAATTGAGCAGATTTGATAATAATCACCAAGCCTTAAGGGTGGCAGGGAATTAAAATTTCGCTGACTGGGTCTGCGCCTGAAACAATGCTATTGCGCTCCGGTTCCTGATTTTTTTCAGCTTGTTGCAGAATTGATACAACGTAGCCGAAATCCCGCCAGCTAACCGTTCAATCGACTTTACAGCCCCTGAACAGCCGCGCAAAATTATTCCTATGACGGGTGAAAGGTGCGTTTTGTCGGGCGCTCCAATCCTTTGATCCCGTTGCAAAACAGGGCGGGCTTGTCCGCGTTATTTCCAGAGCAAGGGACTGGATACGTGAAAAAAATTGCCACCACATGGCTGCGCGGAAGCGCGGCGTTGCAAACGCTTGCGCTTATGGGCGCGGGCACGCTCACCCTATCCACCGCGAACGCGCAGGCGCCCCAGGCAGCCGACGCAGGACTTGGCGATGCGATCGTGGTTACCGGGTCGCGCATTGCGCGCCCCGAACTGGAATCCGCGTCGCCCATCGCAGTCATTGGTGCGGAAACGATCCAGCAGAATGCGGCCAATAATATCCAGGACGTTCTGAACGAATTGCCGCAGGTCGGCATCGGCACCAGCCGCACAAACAGTAATTTCCTGACCAGCGGCAACGGCGTGGCTGCGGTCGATCTGCGTAACCTTGGCGAAGATCGCACGCTGGTCCTCGTCAACGGCAGGCGTTTTGTGGCCGGTATTGCCGGGTCTTCGACCGTGGATATCAACAATATCTCGCCCGACCTGATCGAGCGGGTCGAAGTGGTGACCGGCGGGGCTTCAGCCGTATACGGTTCCGATGCCATCGCCGGCGTTGTGAATTTCATCCTCAAGGACAAGTTCGAAGGCATCCAGGCGCGCGCGCAATATGGCTTGACCTCGCGCGGCGACAATCCCCGTTACTTGGCAAGCTTCCTGGCGGGTACGAGCTTTGGCGCGGACGGCCGTGGCAACATCATCGCGAATTTTTCTTATGACAAGGATGCCGGTCTGCTCTCGCGCAAGCGCCGTCGATCGGCGGAGGACTGCTTCCTCGACGTGTGTGGGCCGGATTCCTACAGCAGCTATGCGCCGCAGGGACAATTCCGTTTCTACAGCCCGACCGGAGCCGGTGGCCAGGTCTTCAGCTACGACCAGAACAATGCCCTTGTAACGGGCCTGCCGGCTTATCAGGCCGGGCAATATGGGTACAACCGGAACGCGGTGCGCCGGATTTCCGTGCCGGTCGAACGCTATCTGGCCAATCTGAACCTTAATTACGAGGTGTCGGACGGGATCAAGGCATTTGTCGAAATGACCTATGCCAAGGTAAAGTCGAGCTCGCAACTCGAGCCTTCGGCTGTGTCGGAAACCGACTTCTTTACCGTTGGCGCAGGCGGTATTCCCATCACCAACGCCTTCATTCCGGCGTCTGTTCAGGCGATCATCGCTGGCCGCAATAGCGACGCCGATCCCACCAATGACGTCGGCTATCTAGGCTTCAGGCGCCGGCTGAGCGATCTGTTCGATCGCAGCAACACCAATAATCGCGACACCTATCGTATCGCTGCGGGCCTTTCGGGTAATTTGACCGATCGCTTCTCCTTCAATGCCAGTTATGTCTATGGCCGCCTGAAGGACGATACGGTGAGCCAGGATGTGAGCGCCGCCCGCTTCATCCAAGCGCTCGACACCGTAGTTTCGCCGACCGGCGCTATCGTCTGTCGGGATCCTTCCAACGGTTGCGTTCCGCTCAACCTGTTCGGTCGTAACAGCATCGACCCGGCGGCTAGTGCTTTTCTTCAGGTACCAAAATATGAGCGCATCAAGAACGAAGAACATGTAGTCACGGGCAGCATTTCGGGTTCCTTCCCCGGACTGTCGGCCGGCGACATCGGCGTCGCTGTCGGTGCTGAATATCGCCGCGAATCAAGCTCGGCCGATCGCGATCCCTTTACGGAGACTGGCGGGAATACCGGTAACGCCATTCCGGACACCAGGGGCAAGTTCGATGTATGGGAGGCATTCGGAGAACTGAATGTCCCCCTGCTTTCCGAAACGTCCTTCGCACATTATCTCGGTCTGACCGGCGCTGTTCGCTATTCCGACTATTCAACTGTCGGCAGCGTCTTTAGCTGGAATGCCGGCGCGGAATGGGAGCCGGTACGCGGTTTGAAGCTGCGCGGTCTTTATGCCGTCGCCAACCGTGCGCCGAACGTGTCCGAACTGTTCTCAGGCGCGTCGGAAACTTTCCCGGGTTCACAAATCGCCGACCCGTGTGAGGGCGTGACTGCCACCAGCACCGGTGCGCTGGACGCCGCGTGCCGTTCGATCCCCGGCGTCGCCGCCACGATCGCCGCGGACGGGACGCTGGCCTATTCGCTGGCAGATCGGCAGGGCATCAATGGCTTTGACCCCGGCAATCCCAACCTGAACGAGGAAAAAGCCCGTACCCTGACGTTCGGCGCCGTTCTTACGCCAGCCGCCGTGCCTGGCTTCAGCTTGGCGGTGGACTATTTCCGCATCAAGGTGAAGGATGCGATCACGACCTTGCCGCGCGACACGTCCATCGAACAGTGTCTGGCGACGGGCGAAGCGCAATATTGCTCCAACGTAATCCGCGATCCGGCCAACGGGCGCATCCTGACGGCAAGCGCGCCACTGCTGAACGGAGCAAGCTTCAAGACCAGCGGTATCGACGTCAATTTGCGGTACAGCCGTCCGCTGGGCCTCGCGGCCGACGATCGGATCGATCTGAACCTGCTCTATACCTATCTGATCTCTTTGGAGCAGCAGCCGCTGCCGGGCGCCGGCGTGCAGGAAAACCGGGGACAGCTCGATGGCGACGGACGCCTGGGCGCGGGCTTCAAGCACAAAGCGAGCGGCCGCGTCACCTATTTGGCCGGTCCTTTGACGTTCAGCTGGCAGGTTAACTACCTTGGCAGCATCCAGGATTCGATCGGTGAGGATTTTGGTACGCCTGAACTCAATGATCGCAACCGGGTCGGCGACGCCTTCTATCATGACGTGCAGGCGCGCGTTGCGGTGGGTCCGGATAAGAGGTTCGAAATCTATGCGGGTATCGACAATCTCTTCGACCGTCAGCCGCCCGCGCTGACCAGCGGCTTTTACTCGAGCATCACTGGTGCGGAAACCGCCGCAGACACTTATGATCCGTTCGGTCGTCGCCTCTATGTAGGCGCACAGGTCCGCTTCTGATCGTTTCACCAGCCTGAAAAGGGGGCGTTTCCTATCTGGGAAGCGCCCCTTTTTCGTTCAGTTCATCGTCAGCACTAGCGCCCCGTCGCCCTCATCGACATGGACGGTCGATCCATCGGCCACCTCCCCGCGCAGGATGCGGTCGGCGAGCGGGTCTTGTAGGTAGCGCTGCACCGCACGCTTCAAGGGACGCGCGCCATAAACGGGGTCATAGCCGACCCGCCCCAGCCAGTGCCGCGCGCCGTCCGTCAGGTCGAGCGTCACCTTGCGATCCTTGAGCAACTTGCCCACGCGCTCGACCTGGATATCGACGATCGGCCCCATATGCTCGGCGCCCAGACGATGGAACAGGATCACTTCATCCAGCCGGTTGAGGAATTCAGGGCGGAAATGACCGCGCACGATCTCCATCACCTGATCCTCGACCTTTTCGACCGGCTCGCCATCGGCCAGCCCCGCAATATACTGGCTGCCCAGGTTCGACGTCAGCACGATGATCGTGTTGGTGAAATCGACCGTGCGTCCCTGTCCATCGGTCAGCCGCCCGTCGTCGAGCACCTGCAGTAGAATGTTGAAGACGTCGCCATGCGCCTTTTCCACCTCGTCGAACAGGATGACCTGATAGGGGCGGCGGCGGACGGCTTCGGTCAGCACGCCGCCTTCCTCATAGCCGACATAGCCCGGGGGCGCGCCGATCAGGCGGGCGACCGAATGCTTCTCCATGAATTCGCTCATGTCGATGCGCACCATGGCGCTGTCGTCGTCGAACAGAAAGCCGGCAAGCGCCTTGGTCAGTTCGGTCTTGCCGACGCCCGTGGGGCCAAGGAAGAGGAAGGAGCCGAGCGGCCGGTTGGGGTCCTGCAACCCCGCGCGACTACGGCGCACGGCGGTCGACACCGCGCGCACTGCGTCGGCCTGTCCGATGACGCGCTTGCCCAGCGTTTCTTCCATCGCCAGCAGCTTCTCGCGCTCGCCGGTCATCATCCGTTCGACCGGGATGCCGGTCCAGCGGGCGACGACGCCGGCAATATCCTCGGCCGTCACTTCCTCGCGCAGCATCGCGCCTTCAGAGGCCGTTT
>JBEVMZ010000023.1:0-5903 GCA_040508335.1 Sphingobium sp. | reverse complement strand
CCGCCTCCCCCTTCCGCTGGCTTATCGGCGGCCCGACCCGGCGCCTCAGCCCCTGGGCAAAGGTCGTCAAGCACGACCTCGAACAAGCACGGCGGCTCGACATGGTCGCGGCCTATTTCTCGCCCGGTCGCGGCATGTTGAAACGGCTGGCCCGCGCAGCGCAGCGAACCGGCGCCCGCCTCATCCTGCCATCGCGCTCCGACAATGGCGCCACCATCGCCGCTGCCCGCCTGCTTTACGGCCCGCTGATGCGCCGGGGCGTCGAGATCCGCGAATATCTGCCCGCGCGCCTTCACATGAAGCTGATCGTCATCGATGACGCGGTCTATATCGGCTCGGCCAATTTCGACATGCGCAGCCTGTTCATCAATCTGGAGATCATGCTGCGGATAGAGGATGCGGGTTTCGCCGCCGCGATGCGCCCGCTCGTCGATCGACTGGCGACGCAAAGCCGCCGCATCACGCCCGAACTCTATCTCGCCCATCGCAGCGTGCCGACACTCATCAAGCAATGGATCAGCTACGCGCTGGTCGGCGTGCTCGACTATACGATCACCCGCCGCCTCAATTTCCGCCTCCCCGACCCGGACTAAGCCAGCGCGCTTTCAGGATCGGTGAAGGGCAGTGCCAGCGCCTGCGCCACCGCTTCGTAGGTCACCTTGCCGTCCCAGACGTTGAGGCCCGCAAGCAGATGCGGGTCGGCCCGCATCGCATCCCTCCACCCCATGTCGGCGATGCGCAGCGCATGGGGCAGCGTCACATTGTTGAGCGCATAGGTGCTGGTGCGCGCAACCGCGCCGGGCATGTTGGCGACGCAATAATGGACGATCCCCTCGACGATATAGGTCGGATCGGCATGGGTGGTGGGGTGGCTCGTCTCGAAACAGCCGCCCTGATCGATCGCGACATCGACCAGCACCGCGCCCTTCTTCATCGTCCGCAGCATTTCGGCGCTCACCAGCTTGGGCGCGGCCGCCCCCGGAATCAGCACCGCGCCGATCACCAGATCGGCCTCCGCCACGCAGTCGGCCAGGTTCGCCCGATTGGAAAAGCGCGTCTTCGCCCGCGCCTCGAAATAGGTGCCGAGCCGCTCCAGGGCCTGCGGATCGCGGTCCAAAATGGTGACGTCCGCGCCCAAGCCCGCCGCCATCTGCGCCGCGTTGAAACCCACGACCCCGCCCCCGATGATCGCGACCTTGCCCGGCAGCACGCCCGGCACCCCGCCCAGCAGCACGCCGCGCCCGCCATTGGCCTTTTCCAGCGCCGTCGCCCCCGCCTGTATCGACATCCGCCCAGCCACCTGGCTCATCGGTTTCAGCAGCGGCAACCCGCCGCCCGCATCCGTGACCGTCTCATAGGCGATGCAGGTCGCCCCCGAATCGATCAGGTCGCGCGTCTGCTCAGGGTCGGGCGCGAGATGCAGATAGGTGTAAAGGATGTGCCCCGGCCGCAGCATCGCGCGCTCGCCCGCCTGCGGTTCCTTGACCTTGACGATCATCTCCGCCCGCGCAAACACCTCCGCCGCGTCTGCAACCACCGTCGCCCCGGCCCGCTCATAAAGTGCATCGCCCGCGCCGATCCCTTCACCCGCGCCGTTCTCGACCAGCACGTCATGCCCGTGCGCGGTCAGCTCATGCACACTCTCTGGCGTCAGACCCACGCGATATTCATGGACTTTGATTTCCCGGACGGTGCCGACGATCATGAACCTGCCTCCTCACACACCGCGTTCTGATACCGCGCGCAGAGTCTTATCGAACGAGCCCTCAGCTTCGTTCCAGCAGCCTGTCCGCCTGCGCCCGCGCCTCGGCCGTCACCTCCGCGCCCGACAGCATCCGCGCAATCTCCTCGCGCCGCGCCTCCTCATCCAGAGGCCGCACGCTGGTCCGAGTCACCGCGCCCTCGCTCGCCTTGGCGATCAGCATATGGCCAGCCCCCCGCGCCGCCACCTGCGGGCTGTGCGTCACGACCAAAATCTGGTTGGTCTGCGCCAGCCGTGCCAGCCGCTCGCCGATCGCAGACGCCACCGCGCCGCCCACGCCCCGGTCGATCTCGTCGAAGATCAGCGTCCCCGCCCCGCCCTGCTCGGCAAGCGCCACCTTGAGCGCCAAAATGAAGCGCGACAATTCGCCCCCGCTCGCGATCTTCGCCAGCGGCGCAAAGGGCGCGCCCGGATTGGTCGAAATCTCGAACTCCACTCGGTCCATGCCCTGCGCGCTCCACTGCCCCGCGTCGAGCGGCGCGACCACGGTGCGAAACCGCGCCGCGTCGAGCTTGAGCGGCGCAAGCTCCCCCGCCACCGCCGCGTCGAGCAACGCCGCCGCCTTGCTCCGCTCCGCCGACAACGCCTGCGCCGCTTGGGCATAAGCCTCCGCCTTCGTCGCCCGGTCCGCATCGAGCGCGGCGAGATGCTCCTCGCCCCCCTCGATCGCCGACAGCTTGCCCGCCATCTCGTCGCGCAACGCGGCCAGATCGTCCGGCTGCACCTGATGCTTGCGCGCCAGCCCCCGCAGGTCGAACAGCCGCGTCTCGATCATATCCAGCCGCGCCGGGTCGAAGCTTAGCGCCTCGGCCGCCACCGCGAGCCGATCCTCCGCTTCCCCCGCCTCGATGATCGCGCGATCAAGTGCCTCCAGCACATCGCCCAGCGGCGCATGCTCGCCCGCGATCCGGTCGAGCCGCCGCGCCGCCTGCCGCAATTGCGCCAGCCCCCCGTCGCTTCCCGTCAGGCAATCGACCACCGTTTCCAGATCGCCGGCCAGCCGCGCGCCCTTCTGCATGGTGGCGCGCTCCTCGGCCAGCGTCGCCTCCTCGCCCGGTTCGGGGGCAAAGCGCGCCAGTTCCTCGACCGCGTGGCTCAGATATTCGCGATCCCGCGCCGCCGCCTCGACCGCCCCGCGCGCCGCCTCCAATGCCGCTTCCGCAGCCCGCCAGCCTGCATGCGCCTGCCCCACCGTCCCGGTCGCGCACCGCCCATAGGCATCGAGCAGCGCCCGGTGCCCGCGCGCATTGAGCAGCCCGCGATCGTCATGCTGCCCGTGAATCTCGACCAGCGCCCCGCCAATCTCCCGCAGCAAAGCGGCCGAACAAGGCTGATCGTTGATGAAGGCCCGGCTCCCGCCATCGGCCTTGAGCGCACGCCGGATCATCAGCGGCTCGCCGGGGTCGAGCGCGATGTCATTCTCCGCCAACAGGCCATGCAGACGATCACCCACCAGCGGCGGATCGAAGGTCGCCGTCACGCTCGCCTGCGCCTCGCCGCTCCGCACCAGTCCGCTGTCGGCGCGCATGCCCAGCGTCAGGCCGAGCGAATCCAGCAGGATCGACTTGCCCGCCCCCGTCTCCCCGGTCAGCACGCCCAGGCCCGGCCCGAACTCCAGGTCCAGCGCCTCGATCAGCACGATGTTACGGATGGACAGGTTGATGAGCACGAAAAGCCTTTACCCCCTCACGCACAAAAGGGGAACGGCGGTCAGCCTCTTTTACGCGATTCCGCCATGCCGCTGCATGAGCTTGTAGGAGCGCTCATACCATTTCGACCCCGGATAGTTGGCGCCCAGCACGGCGGCCGCCTTGCGCGCTTCCTCGGGAATGCCGAGCGAGAGATAGGATTCGACCAGCCGCTCCAGCGCCTCGGGCGTGTGGGTCGTGGTCTGATAGGTGTCGATCACCGTGCGGAAACGCAGCGTGGCGGCAAGCCACTGGCCGCGCCGCTGATAGAAACGCCCGACCTCCATCTCCTTGCCTGCGAGATGGTCGTTCACCAGATCGAGCTTCAGCCGCGCGTCGGCGGCATAGCGCGTATCGGGATAGCGGCGGATCAGTTCGCCCAAAGATGCGGACGCCTGGGCGGTGATCTTCTGGTCGCGCGTGATGTCCGCAATCTGCTCATAATAGCAAAGCGCGATCAGATAATAAGCGTAAGGCGCGTCCTTGTTGCCGGTATGGATCGCCAGAAAGCGCTGCGCGGCCGAGATGGATTCGGCATAATCGGTGTTCATATAATAGCTGAACGCCGACATCAGCTGCGCCCGGCGCGCCCAGGGCGAATAGGGGTGCTGCCGCTCCACCTCGTCGAACAGGGCGGCGGCCATCTTATACTGGCCGCGCTCCAACCGGAATTTGCCGGCATTGTAGAGCGTCGAAACATCGCGCGCGACATATTGCGTGTCCGCTTTGTTCTTCGACGTCGAACAGCCTGAAAGCACGGGACCGGCGATCAGGATGAGAGCGGTTGCCGCGCCGAAGCGCTTCAGGTTTCTGGTCAGCATCGAGGGGTCATAGCGAAGCGCGAGGCTGCCGCCAAGCGGCAGAATGCCCGCTCACGTCAATGCGTCGCGCACGGCAGTTCCAGCCGCGCGACCGCGCCGCCGTCCGCGCCCGGTTCGAGCATGAAACGCCCGCCCAGCTGCGCCGCCAGCGACTGCGCGATGCGCAGGCCCAGACTGCCGTCCACCGGCGCGAAATCGGGGGCAAGACCCGCCCCGTCATCCGCCACGGTCAGGATGGTGGCACCCGCCTCCTGCCGCAGCGTCAAGGCGATGGCGCCGCCCCGCGCCGCAAAGCCATGCTCGATCGCATTGTTCACCGCCTCCGCCACCACCAGCGCCAGCGGCACCGCGACGTCGGTCTCCAACGAGAGGCCGGCGGGCGCTTGGCAGGAAACGGCGATATCGCTCCGCCCGCTCGCCGCCATGATGTCGGTCGTCAGCGTGCACAAAAACGCCTCCATCCCCTGCCCCGCGCCCAACGGATCGTAAAGCGCGCGGCTGATCCGCCCGATCAGCGCCGTCCGCGCCGCGGCATTGTCCAGCGCCCGAGCCGCGCTTTCGTCGGCGACATGGCGCCGCTGCAACGCCAGCATGGCCGCCACCACCTGAAGATTGTTGGACACGCGGTGCTGGAGTTCATGGAACAACAATTCGCGATTGTCGGCGAGCAGGCGATTGCGCTCCCGCTCGGCGGAAAGATGATAGTTGGCGCGCTGCATAAAGTGCACGAGCAATATATCGACCGCCACCACCGCCGTGTAAAAGGCAAGCGCGATCATCGTCCCCCGGTCGAAGGCAAAGGCCATGCGCGGGGGTATGAACCAATACCAGGACAATATCCCGCACAGCAGCGCGGCATAGACGCCCGGCCGCACGCCGAACAGGAAGGAGGCGAGGATGACCGCCGGAAAGAAGGTGACGAACGGATAGCCCGGCGGCATGAGATGGTCGGCCATCAACCGGACGGTCAACGCGCCGAGGCCGAACAGGGTGGTCAGAAAATAGGTCTGCCACGCCGGCAGGGCGAGCGGCAGCCGTTCGACCAGATGATAATTAGCGCGCTGCATCCCGCCCCCTGCGACCCTGTGCGATCTTATCAGATTATTTGCCGCTTGGCTTGATATGCATCAGCATCCGAAAATCGCACAGAAAAAGGGCGCCCGATCGCTCGGACGCCCCTCTTCATCTCGGATAGAGCCGATCAGTCCTGCGTCAGGAAGTCGGGCAGACCGGCATTCGAACCGTCATCGCTCGACTTGTCGCCGCCTTCGCTGCGGTCGCCACGGTCACGGCGCGGGCCACGATCGCCGCCCCGCTCGCCACCACGGCCGCCGCGATCACGACGGTTGCGATCACCGCGCTCACCGCCCCGGTCGCCACGATCACCGCGATCGCCACGCTCACGCGGCTCGCGCGCCGGGCGCGTGTCTTCCAGCTCAGCGCCGGTTTCCTGATCGACGACGCGCATCGACAGGCGAACCTTGCCGCGCGGATCGATCTCGAGAACCTTGACCTTCACTTCCTGGCCTTCCGACACGACGTCGGTCGGCTTTTCCACGCGCTCATTCTTCATTTCGCTGACGTGGACGAGACCGTCCTTGCCGCCCATGAAGTTCACGAACGCACCGAAAT
>JBEVMZ010000014.1:0-4960 GCA_040508335.1 Sphingobium sp. | reverse complement strand
GTGAAGAAGCGGAAGATCTGCGTCAGCAGATTGCGTTCATGATCGGACAGCTTTTGCGCCCAGTCGCGGCAATCCTCGCCCAAAGGCACCTCTTCGGGCAGCCAATGCAGCTGCTGCTGGCGCTTCCAATATTCATAGGCCCAGGGATATTCGAAAGGCTTGTAGACCTTGGATGCTTGAAGAAGAGACATGCGTTCGGCTCCGATCAGAAGGGAGACGCAACCGGCGCAGAGGCGGGGCGTTCAGCACCCGTCACTCCCGACACCGGAGCGTAATCATGGTAGAATTGAGCAGCATCAAGGAACATGCCGAAGTCATCGGCGCCGATGGCGTCCATGTCGGCACCGTCGATCATGTCGACGGCGACCGGATCAAGCTGACCAAGAAGGACAGCGGAGAAGGAAGCCATAAGGGGCATCATCATTATATCAGCAAGGGCCTGATCGCGGCGGTCGAGGATGACGGCACGGTGCGCCTGAGCGCCAATGCCGACGTCGCGGTGACGTTCGAAGAAGAAGAATGAAGGCGCGGGCGCGGCGGCAGATGCTGCCGCGCCCCGCTTCAAACCCTTACTGACAGGCAAGGCACTCGTCATAGTCGGTGGTCTCGCCAATCTCGAACTTGGGCGCGTCGATCGTGTTGTCGGCTTCCACGCCGCCGGCAAAGCCAGCGCGCTGCACGCTCTTCGACCGCAGATAGTAAAGCGACTTGATGCCCAGCTCCCACGCGCGGAAATGCAGCATCAGCAGATCCCATTTCTCCACGTCCGCCGGGATGAACAGGTTCAGCGACTGCGCCTGGTCGATATAGGGCGTGCGGTCGGCCGCCAGTTCGAGCAGCCAGCGCTGGTCGATCTCGAAGCTGGTCTTGAACGTGTCCTTTTCTTCCTGAGTCAGGAAGTCGAGATGCTGGACGCTGCCGCCCCGCTCGAGGATCGTGTTCCAGACATTGGTCGAGTCCTTGGACTTTTCGATCAGCAGCTTTTCAAGATAGGGGTTCTTGACGACGAAGCTGCCCGACAATGTCTTGTGCGTATAGATATTCGCCGGGATCGGCTCGATACAGGCCGAGGTGCCGCCGCAGATGATGCTGATCGACGCGGTCGGCGCGATCGCCATCTTGCAGGAAAAGCGCTCCATCACCCCCATGTCGGCGGCATCGGGGCAAGGGCCCCGTTCATGGGCGAGTAGCATCGAGGCTTCGTTCACCTTCGCGCTGATATGCTTGAACATGCGCAGGTTCCACGACTTGGCCATCGCGCCCTCGAAAGGAATGCCGCGCGCCTGAAGGAAGCTGTGGAAGCCCATGACGCCGAGCCCGACCGACCGTTCGCGCATCGCGCTGTACTTGGCGCGCTCCATTTCCGGCGGCGCGCGGTCGATATAGTCCTGCAGCACGTTGTCGAGGAAGCGCATGATGTCCTCGGCGAACATCGGCTCATCCTTCCACTCGTCCCAGGTTTCCAGGTTCATGGACGAAAGGCAGCAGACCGCCGTGCGGTCCTGACCCAGATGGTCGCGGCCGGTCGGCAGGGTTATCTCGGAACACAGGTTCGACGTCGAAACCTTCAAGCCCAGATCGCGATGATGCTTGGGCATGGCGCGGTTCACGGTGTCGTTGAAGACGATATAGGGCTCGCCCGTCGCCAGGCGCGTCTCGACCAGCTTCTGGAACAGCGCGCGCGCATCGACCTTGCCGCGCACCGACCCGTCCTTGGGGCTGCGCAGCGCGAATTCCGCGCCGTCGCGCACCGCTTCCATGAACTCGTCGGTCAGCAGCACGCCATGATGCAGGTTCAGCGCCTTGCGGTTGAAGTCGCCGCTGGGCTTGCGGATTTCGAGAAACTCCTCGATCTCCGGGTGCGAGACGTCGAGATAGCAGGCCGCCGAGCCACGACGCAGCGATCCTTGGCTGATCGCCAGCGTCAGCGAATCCATGACGCGCACGAAGGGGATGATGCCGCTGGTCTTGCCGTTGAGGCCGACCGGCTCGCCGATGCCGCGCACGCTGCCCCAATAGGTGCCGATGCCGCCGCCGCGCGATGCGAGCCAGACATTCTCGTTCCAGGTGTTGACGATCCCTTCCAGGCTGTCGTCGACCGAATTCAGATAGCAGCTGATCGGCAGGCCCCGTCCGGTGCCGCCGTTCGACAGGACGGGCGTCGCGGGCATGAACCAGAGGCGCGAGATATAGTCATAGACGCGCTGCGCATGGGCGGCATCGTCCGAATAGGCCGAGGCGACACGCGCAAAGAGATCCTGATAATTTTCGCCCGGCAGCAAATAGCGGTCGTTCAGCGTATCCTTGCCGAACTCCGTCAGCAGCGCGTCGCGCGATTCGTCGGTGACGATGTCGAACCGCCGCACCGCCACGCCGGAACTCGACAGGGGTTCAGGCTTGCTCTCGACAGGATCGTGCATGGGCGCGGTCAGGGCCAGTTCCTCAATCACAGTCGCCACGTCACTATCACCTTGTCCACTATCTCGAAAATCCATGCGATCCCCCAAGCGTTCCTGTTCCGTTCGAGTCGAACATGCCGCGCCGGAGAGCCGACGATCATAGCATGATCCGCATCGCGCAAAGCATATGAAAAGCACCATGCCATCGATGCCGCCGACCCCTGAAATCCCCGCGCCCCGCAAGGAGTTCCATCGGCGCCATCACAAGCTGTAGGGCATAGCCATAAGCTGCGATACAAGGGATAGTGCCACAGCGCCAGTCAGGAGCAAGAGGGTAAATGCCCGATCAATCCCTCCATGCGCGCCTCGACCGATGATTTTTCGGCGCGACGCGCGGTCCATCCTGCCCTGCGCGAAAGACAAGAGGGGTTGGCGGAAATTTAAAATAAATTGGCCTTGCCACGCAAAAGCGTCATCCTGGCCATCGGCGGTCGCAGACTCTTTTTCGGCCGGCCCGGCAAGCATGAGGCCCCGTCCCATGGAACTCTATTACCACCCCCTCTCCTCCTACTGCTGGAAGGTGCTGATCGCGCTTTACGAGAACGGCACCGCCTTCACCCCGCGGATGCTGGAGGAACCGGGCGTTGCGGAAGAATGGGCGCGACTATGGCCGATCGCCCGCTTCCCGATCCTGCGCGATGGCGACGCGGTGATCGCCGAAACCAGCGTCATCATCGAATATCTGGGCCTCAAGGCGCCGGGACCTTTCGTGCCCATCCCGCCCGACCCGGATGCGGCGATCGAGGCGCGGCTGATGGACCGGCTGTTAGACAATTATGTCATGACCCCGCTTCAAGCCGTGGTGTTCGAGGCGGTGCGACCGGCAGACGCGAATCGCGACCCTCATGGCGTGACGCAGGCGAAAGCCATGCTCGCCAAAGCCTATGCCATGATCGAGACACGCATGACGGGGCGCAGCTTCGCAGCGGGAGAGACGATGACGCTGGCCGATTGCGCAGCCGTCCCAGCCCTTTTCTATGCCGACTATATCCTCCCCTTTCGCGCGACTCATCCGACGCTCGCCGCCTATATGGCGCGGATGGAGCAGCGCCCGAGCGTCGCGCGCGTGCTGGCGGAGAAGGAACCTTGGTTCCACAATTTCCCCTTCGCCAAAGGACCGCCTGCGGACGCCGGTCCGCCGGACTGACGTTCAGCCGCGCCACGCGTCCAGCGCGCGCCGGTAACGCGCCTCCTCCCGCTTGCGCTCATCCTCCAGCCGCGCCTGCTCGGTCTCGATTCGCTGTTCGAGCGCGCTTCGCTCCCGCCGCAACGCCGCCTCCCGCGCGGCCAGATCGCGCCGCGCCGCCTCATGGCTCTTCTCCGCGGCGGCCAGCGCGTCCTCGGCTTGGCCAAGCGCATCGCGACTCGGGCGCGGCTCCGGCGGGGTCGGCTTCGCCTTCTTCCCCTTGCGCGAAGGCGCGGCAGCCTTGGGCAGCGCCGCGATATGCGCCGCCATGTTGCCGCGCGTCCGCTTGATCACTTCCCCCGGATGCGCCAGCGGTTCGGCGGTCAGCGCGTCGTCCGTCACCTCCTCCGCCATGCCGCGCGCGAAGAGATCGGCATTCGCCCCCCACGCCTCCAGCGCCGCCTTACGGCTGGGCGCGGCGACATAAGCGTCGTGAAAGCCGATCGCGGTGCGGAATATCTTAAGCTTGCGCGCCATGCCGCACCAACGCCTCCCCCCGTCATTGGTTCGGACCCTTTGCCCCGGAAAGCCGTTCTACGGTCCGCCTCCCCTTAGGAAAGACAAGCCCATCATGGACGACGCACGCATCTGGCAGTTCGACGAAAGCCTGTGGACCGGCGACCCGGCCCATTATGCCGAATCCATCGACGCGGAGGCGCTGCTCGTCGTCCCCACCCCACCCTTCATCCTCAAGGGGCAGGAAGCCGCCGAAGCGATGGCGCAGACGCCGCGCTGGTCAAGCGTCGCCTTTTCCGAGCAGCAGGTCATGCGCCCACAGGAGGGCCTCATCGTCATCGCCTATCTCGCCAAGGCGAGCCGCGAGGGCGCGCAGGGCTATGAAGCCCACTGCACCTCCACCTATCGTCGCCTCGCCCATGAAGAATGGCGCGTGGTGCAGCATCAGCAGACGCCGCCGCTCGTCACGTCCTGAAAACCCAGGCTGAAAACCCAGGCTGAAAACCCCCGCCCGCTCTGGACAGCGGGCGGCATTACCCTGTAGCGCGCGAGGCAAAGAAACAGGATCTTCGCCAAGGGACCAGGGTAGATGACGCTCATCAAGACCGCCGACCTCATCGAGAGCGTGGCCGACGCGCTCCAGTTCATTTCCTACTATCATCCGATGGATTATATCCGCGCGCTCGGCACCGCTTACGAAGCGGAAGCCAATCCGGCGGCGAAGGACGCCATCGCGCAGATCCTAACCAACAGCCGCATGTGCGCGGAGGGGCATCGCCCGATCTGCCAGGATACCGGCATCGTCAACGTGTTCGTCAAATGGGGCATGGACTGCCGCCTCGACGACAATAGCCGCTCG
>JBEVMZ010000203.1:0-4010 GCA_040508335.1 Sphingobium sp. | reverse complement strand
GCGGTTGGGTTGGCTGTGGATTGCTGCGCTTCGCTCGCAATGACGGTTTGATGGCGAAGTGATCCACCTTTGACCGTCATTGCGAGCGAAGCGACGCAATCCAGGGCGGGTTAGGCCGCTCTGGATTGCTTCGTCGCTACACTCCTCGCAATGACGGGGAGAGGAACTCGGCCTCGCGAAATGGCGAGGGGCTCGGGGTTAGCCGACGCGCTTTACGGCGCTTTTGTGCGCGCCGACGCTCTTGTTGCGCGGGCGGAAGCGGCGTTTGCGTTGGCCTTCGGCGCCTTCACCGGCTGCGCCATCACGGCGCGGGCCGCGTTCGCCGCGCGGCTGGCCGCCATCGCGCTGGCGATGGGCGTCCTGACGCTGGCGATTGGGATCGCGGCCCTGGCTGCCGGTGTCGCGCGGCCCGGCAACGGGCTTGGGCAGATTGCGCACCAGCTCGTTGAAATTCTCGGGCAGCGGCATCGGCTCGGACTTGCTGCGCGTGACGCGCTCGATGTCCCTCATATACGGCCGCTCATCGGGTGCGATGAAGCTGATCGCCTTGCCCTCGGCGCCGGCGCGCGCGGTGCGGCCGATGCGGTGGACATATTGTTCGGGGACGTTCGGGATTTCGAAGTTGATGACATGGCTGACACCCGACACGTCGATGCCGCGCGCGGCAATGTCGGTCGCGACGAGCAGCTTGATCTCGCCCGAACGGAACGCCTGCAAGGCGTGCGTGCGCTGCGACTGGCTCTTGTTGCCATGGATCGCCATCGCCTTGATGCCTGCGCCCGCAAGGTGGCGCACGACGCGGTCGGCGCCATGCTTGGTGCGGGTGAAGATCAGCGCGCGGTCGATATCTTCGCTGGCGACGATCGCGTGGAGCAGCGCCTGCTTTTCCTTTTGTTCGACGAAGGTCGCGAACTGGCTGATCTTTTCAACCGTCGTCGCGGCAGGCGTGACCGACACGGTGACCGGATCGTTGAGGAATTGTTCGGCGAGGCCGGCAATTTCCTTGGGCATCGTGGCCGAGAAGAACAGATTCTGACGGCGCGACGGCAGCAGCTTCGCGATGCGGCGCAGCGAATGGATGAAGCCCATGTCCATCATCTGGTCGGCTTCGTCGAGAACGAAGATTTCGACATCGTCGAGGCGCAGCGCGCGCTGGTCGATCAGGTCGAGCAGACGGCCCGGCGTGGCGACGAGAATGTCGACGCCGTTCGACAGATCGCGGATCTGCTTGTTGATCGGCACGCCGCCGAACACCGTCGAGACAGACAGCTTGGTAAAGCGGCCATAGTCGCGGCAGCTCTGCGCGATCTGCGCCGCCAGCTCACGCGTCGGCGCGAGGACGAGCATACGGCAACCGCGCGGGGTCGGGCGGTGCGGATAGGTCAAAAGATGATGGATCGACGGCAGCGAGAAACCGGCGGTCTTGCCAGTCCCGGTCTGCGCGATGCCGCACAGATCGCGGCCCTTCATCAGCGGCGGGATCGCCTGCGTCTGAATCGGGGTCGGGGTGGTATAATCCTTGGCGGCAAGCGCGCGATTAATGTCGGCGTGCAGGCCAAAGTCGTTAAAAGTCGTCATAAAATACTCACTAAGGGCGACGCGCACAACGTCCGTTCGAATCGAACGAACGGCGCACGGCCGCGGGTTCGAAACGACCCGCGTGAAAGGGTGCCTCTGGGGACAAAGCGCTGGTCCGGCTCGTCCCGCGCCTGATTTGGGCGGGAAAATCACGCTGCCGGTGGTTACGGCGGATCGGTCCGCCATGCTGCGCTGCACCATATATGGCACAGCCGCCGCAATTTTGCAAGCCGGATACGAATGTATGTGTCGCGCGGCTTGTCGGCGCGCCTTTCTTTTTGCATCACAGGCAGAAGAGGGAGAGCAGCATGGCCGAGAAAATCATCGTTATCGACGAGGGGACCACCTCGACCCGCACGATGCTTTTTGCAGCCGACGGAACCCCGCTGGGCAGCGCGCAGCGCGAAATTCAGCAACATTATCCCGGACCCGGCCTGGTCGAACATGACGCGGCCGAAATCTGGGACGCTACTCTCGCCTGCACGCGCAAGATGATCGAGCAGGCGGGCGGCGCCAGCCAGATTGCCGCGATCGGCATAACCAATCAGCGCGAGACGATCGTCTTTTGGGACCGCACGACCGGCGAGCCGCTGGCAAACGCCATTGTCTGGCAAGATCGGCGGTCAGCCGCCGACTGCGCCGCGCTGAAAGACGCGGGCCATGAAGCGATGGTGCAGGACAAGAGCGGTTTGCTGCTCGACCCCTATTTTTCGGGGTCCAAAATTGGCTGGGCGCTCAAGCATTGGCCGCAGCTTCGCGAGGCGGGCGACCGGCTGGCCGTCGGGACGATCGAATCCTATCTCGTCTATCGGCTGACTGGCGGGGTGCATGTCAGCGACGCGAGCAATGCGTCGCGGACCTTGCTGATGAACATCAACGGCAAGGAGGGCTGGGACGCCGACCTCTGCGATCTGCTGGACGTGCCCATGAACCTGCTGCCCGAAATCACCGGATGCACGACGACCGTAGGCACAACCGATCCCGCGTTGTTCGGCGGTGCGATCCCGATCTGCGGCATGGCGGGCGATCAGCAAGCCGCGACGATCGGACAAGCGTGCCTATCGCCGGGGCAGACCAAGGCGACCTTTGGCACCGGGGCATTCATCCTGTCGGCGAGCGGCACGACGCGCCCGCAATCGGCAAATCGCCTGCTTGCAACCGTGCTGGTGCAGGAAGGCGATATACGTTCCTATGCACTGGAGGGGTCAGTTTTCGTCGCCGGTAGCCTAATCAAATGGCTGCGCGACGGTCTTGGGCTGCTTGCCAATGCAGGCGAGAGCGAGGGGCTGGCGCGGTCGGTGGCGGACAATGGGGGGGTCTATCTGGTCCCTGCCCTTACCGGCCTCGGCGCGCCGCACTGGCGGCCCGATGCGCTCGCGGCGATATCGGGACTGAATTTTGCCACCACCAAGGCGCATGTGGCGCGCGCGGCGCTCGAAGCGCAGGCGTATCAGGCGTATGACCTCAAATCAGCCTTTGCCGCCGACGGGGTCGATTGGGCCGACCTGCGCATTGACGGCGGCATGGCTGCGAATGACTGGATGGCGCAGGATTTGGCCGACATGCTCAACCTGACGGTCGAGCGGCCCGATTTTGTCGAAAGCACCGCACTGGGCGCCGCGATGCTCGCCGCGACGGGCGCGGGCCTCTATCCCGATATGGCGAGCGCAGCGAAAGCGATGCGCGGAACGGCGACGCGCTTCACGCCCGCGATCGACGCCGAGAAACGCAAAACGCGCCTTGCCGGGTGGCAAAGCGCGCTTGCAAAGGTTCTGGCGTAAGCACCGTCCCGCAGAGGCGGGCGCGAGGCCCGCTTAGCGCTTGAGGGTGAGACCACCGAAACGCTTGTTGAACTTGGCAACCTGACCCGCTGCGTCGAGCATACGGCCGCTGCCGCCGGTCCATGCCGGGTGCGCGGTGGGGTCGATTTCGAGCGTCATCGTGTCGCCCTCTTTGCCCCAGGTCGAGCGCGTCTGATATTCGGTGCCATCGGTCATCTTGACCGTGATCATGTGATAGTCGGGGTGAATGTCGGTCTTCATGTCTTTAGCTCCTGTGCCGCTGGTTTCCGACCAGCCGCGTGAGTCGATGCATTCCCCGTCGGGGACCGCGAAGCGGTGGCCCCTAACGGCGAACGCCGGAATTTGCAAGGGTGCTTAGGCGCTCGGCGGATCGGCGATCATCGCGGTGAACTGGCATTCGGTCGCAAGTTGGCCGCCCAGCATCGCCTTGCCTTCAAATTTGCAAATATTGCGCTTTGCCTGAAGGATGGTGACGTGGAGATCGAGCAGCACGCCGGGTTCGACGGGCTTGCGGAACTTCACATTGTCGATCGACATGAAATAGACGAGCTTGCCCGAGCCCGCGAGGCCGAGGCTTTCGACCGCGAGGACGCCGGCGGCCTGCGCCAGCGCCTCCACGATCAGCACGCC
>JBEVMZ010000198.1:0-2677 GCA_040508335.1 Sphingobium sp. | reverse complement strand
ACCACACGACTTCACCGTACGCTTCCGGCGCGCACCGTCTCTCGCGCCATCGGCGTCCATCGCATCCCACCGCGCATTCGTGACGATCGCGAGCGCCCCTCATTCTTGCGGTGGTGACGGGCGGCGTTATCGCGCTGATCGCGGTCGATGTTAAGCGGTATATTTTTGCGCGCGGGGCTTGACGTTATTTCTGAAAATCGGAAGTGATTTGCCCGTCGGGTTGAAATGTCGCAGGTGGCGCTGCTTGACTCCCTCTCCCCGCCTCTTCGCCTGGAGAGGGTTGGGGCGAGGGGATGCTTCAGCGCACTCGGCCCACAGCCGGACTCGCGGAAGCACCCCTCACCCGGCGCTTCGCGCCGACCTCCCCCCGCGAAGAGCGGGGCGAGGTTGAAGACCCGTCCTCCAGCGGTTGATGAAGGCAGGTCCTACATCGTTGCTAGATTATCCCGTCCTTGCGCAACGCAGCGATTGCGTCCGCATCGAAGCCGAGATCGCCAAGCACCTGGTCGGTATGCTCGCCTAGCGTCGGCGGGCGCGTGTTGATCTGACCCGGCGTTTCCGACAGGCGCACCGCGGCGCGGACGGTCGGCGCCGGTTTCGGCAGGCCGGGATAATCCACGTCCTGCATGAAGCCGGTGGCGCGGATGTGGGGATGGTCCAAAGCCTGTTGCGGGCTCAGCACCGGGCCAGCCGGTATCTTGGCCTCGCCGAGCGTGTCGACCGCCTGCTGCGTTGTGCGTTCGGCGCACCAGCGCGCCATGCGCTCGGAGATCACCGGACCGTTGTCGCCGCGCTTGAGGTCGTCGGTGAAACGCGGATCAGTCAGCCAGAGGTCCTCGCCCATCAGCCGCGCCCAGCGGACGAACAGCGGCTGTCCCGTGACCTGGCACAGCACCCAGCCGTCCTGCGTGCGGTAGATATCGGCCGGCGCCGAGGTCTGGCCGAGATTGCCTGTCGGCACCCGGTTGGCCGCGATCACCGCCTGCTCGATCAGCGTCGCATTGGTGAAGGACAGCGCGGTCGCCAGCAGCGCGCCCTCGACGATCTGGCCGCGGCCGGACTTGCCGCGCTCGATCAGGGCGGCCAGCGTGCCGAACGCGCAATGCAGCGCGGTGCCGAAATCGACCCAGTTCACCGCGGCGCGGTAGGGCGGATCGCCCTGCCCCGTCATGTAGACCGCGCCCGACATCACCTGCCCGATGCCGTCGAAGCCGACGCGGTCGGACCACGGCCCGGGATTGCCGAACGCAGTCGCGGTGGTGAAGATGATGTCCGGCTTGATCGCCTTCAGCGATTCATAATCGAGCTTCATGGCGCGCAGCGTCTGCGGCGGCAGGTTGGCGACGACGACGTCCGCGGTCGCGATCAGCCGGCGCATCACCTCCGCGGCCTGCGGCTTCATCGGGTCGAGGGTGATGCATTTCTTGTTGCGGTTGATCTGCAGGAACATGGCACCTTCGCCGCCCTCGCCGACCGGCGTGACGAAGCGGTCCTCGCTGCCCTCGCGCCGCTCCACGCGGATGACTTCGGCGCCGAACTCCGCCAGCAGGGTCGCGCAATAAGGCCCCGCAATATAGCGCCCGAAATCGAGGACGCGAACGCCCTCCAGAACTCCACCCATCGATCATTCCTTGTTCCTAGCCGCCCGATTGCATCGGGACTCGCCGCTGTTGATAGACGAACCGGACGACCATACAATCATCGATCCTGATCGAATGGAACATGCAATGAGCACTGCAGCAAAACGGCCCTACCGCGGCGTCTTCCCCGTCGTCCCGACCATCTTCGACGATCGCGGCGCACTCGATCTCGAGGGGCAGCGCCGCTGCGTCGATTTCATGATCGATGCGGGCTCGCACGGCCTCTGCATCCTGGCCAATTTCTCCGAGCAGTTCGTGCTGACCGATGCCGAGCGCGACACCGTGATGCATGCGGTGCTCAAGCATGTCGCCGGCCGCGTCCCCGTGATCGTGACGACGACGCATTTCGGCTCGCGCGTCTGTGCCGAGCGCAGCCGCCAGGCGCAGGATGCGGGTGCGGCGATGGTGATGATCATGCCGCCCTATCACGGCGCCACGTTCCGCGTGCCGGAAAAATCGATTTACGAGTTCTACCGCATTGTTTCCGACGCCATCGACATCCCGATCATGATCCAGGATGCGCCGGTCGCGGGCACGCCGCTATCGGTCGACCTGCTGGCGCGCATGGCGCGGGAATTGTCCAACATCCGCTATTTCAAGATCGAGGTGCCGATGGCGGCGGCGAAACTGCGCGATCTCATCGCCGCCGGCGGCGAGGCCATCGAAGGCCCGTGGGACGGCGAGGAAGCCATCACGCTGATGGCCGATCTCGATGCCGGCGCGACCGGCGCCATGACCGGCGGCGGCTACCCCGACGGCATCAGGCAGATCATCGATCCGTATTTCGCGGGACGGCGGGACGCAGCGATGGCGGCCTATGCGCGCTGGCTGCCGCTGATCAACTGGGAAAACCGGCAATGCGGATTGCAGGCCGCGAAGATTTTGATGAAGGAAGGCGGGGTGATCGGTTCGGACGCGGTGCGCCATCCGCTGCAGAACGTGCGCCCCGAGGCTCGCGCGGGATTGATCGAAATCGCGCGACAGCTCGATGCGATGGCGTTGCGCTGGGGACGGTGAACTCAGCCGCCGTAGGGTGG